>JAAWLY010000136.1 GCA_022798155.1 Lawsonibacter sp.
AGCAGCTTCCGGTGGTCCCGGTTGTTCAGCCGCAGGGACATCACCGGCATCAGCCGGTTGAACACCCGGCACTGGATCCCCTTTTGAATCAGGGTCTCGTTGTAGTCCCGGGGGAGGGTGAACATACAACCAAAGTCGTCGTAGAGCACCCGGACCTCCACCCCCTGGGCGGCCTTCCGCTCCAGAACGGCCAGGATGCTGTCCCAAAAGATGCCGGGCTCCAGGATGAAATACTCCAGAAAGATATATTTTTCCGCCTTTTCCAGCTCCTCCAGCATTTTAGGGAAGGCCTTGTCCCCCAGAGGAAAGTACTCCGTCTCGGTGTTGGTATAGGCGGGACAGGCGGCCCGGCGCTCCAGATAGCTGGCCTGTCCGGCGGCGTCGCCCCCCAGGGGGAGGAGGTCGTCGGCTTTGAAATCTTCTTGCAGAGCCTGGGCAGACTTGTCCAAAATGCTCTGCATCCGCCGCTGGGTCCGCTTGGGGACGTAGCCGCCTCCCACCAGCAGGTAGAAGATACCGCCAAAGACGGGGAAGGGCAGAATCATCAGCAGCCATGCGATTTTATACCCCGGATCCATCCGGCTGCCCACAATGGCAAAGGCGGCCATGACGCTCATGGCGATGCAGCACCAGTAGAAGAGTTCGGTGTACTCCGAGAAGATGGAGATCATCACGAAGAGGGTGGCCAGCTGAGCCAGCAAAGCCAGCGACACCAGCACAGAGCGGTGAAAGAGGAGATACAGCAGCTTTTTCATAGGGGATCACCTTCTTTACCGGGAAAGCTGCGGGTGGGATCAGGCACGGCACAGGGAGCAGGAAATAATCCCGTCCCGAATCTCAATCAGTCCATAACTGGACCGGGCGGGACCGGGATTCATCATCCACAGCCCGTCCTCCAGCTGCTGGCACACCGGAGTGTGTGTGTGGCCGAAGAGGAGGATATCCGCCCCCGCGGCACGGGCGTCGCGGATGGCCGCGTCGTAGCCGCTCTTCACCCCCCAGCGGTGGCCGTGGGAGAGGAGGATGGATTTCCCCTCCAGGGTGATTTGCTTCTTCAGCGGAAGGGTAGTCCAGCCGTCGCAGTTGCCGGGGACCAGGCAGAAGGGCAGCCTGGGATAGTGCATGGCTACCTCTTCAGCGTCGTCCACCATGTCTCCCAGGTGGATGACCTGCTGGGGGCTGTGGCGGTCGATGGCGGCGTACATCCCGGACAGAGAGCGGTGGGAATCGGAAAAAACCAAACTAATCAAAGAGTGTCACCTTGCCCTTTCCTCGCATATACTGAGGTAGTTACACAGTGGGAGGGATGAACCATGGAAATGTCGAAAGAGAACCGGGAGGCCATTGCCCGACTGGCCCGGTCCAGCGACGCGCAGAAGCTGCGTGAGCTGCTCCAGCGGCAGAGCGGACAGGTAAAGCAGGCGGCCCAGGCCGCGGCAGCGGGGGACCCGGCCCAGCTGACGGCTATGATGAATCAGCTGATGCACAGCAAAGAGGGGGCCGAACTGATGAAACGTATCGGCAGCCAGGCCAAGCAGGCGGGGCTGGAGTAGGGGCGGCCTTTGGCCGTCCGGTCCCAGCATTTTTCCCGCAGGCGGCCACAGGCCGCCCCTACGGAAATGAAATAGCAGAACGTGTGGGGGGATTTCCGTGGCGGACTTTGAGGAACAACTAAATTCCATCCTGGGCAACCAGGAGGCCATGAGCCAGATCATGTCGCTAGCTCGATCTCTGTCCGGGCCGCCCGCCGGTGAGGAACAGGAGGAAGCCCCGCCGCCCCAGGAGAAACCCGACCTGTCCGCCCTGCTGGGCCAGATGGACCCAAAAATGCTCCAGCTGGGGATGGATGTGCTCCGGGAGACGCGCAGCGCCGATGACCGAAGCGCCGCCCTGCTCAACGCCCTGCGCCCCTTCCTGCGGGAGGAGCGGCAGGCCCGGCTGGACCGGGCCCTGCAGATCGTCCGGATGACCCGGGTGATCCGGGCTGTGCTGAATGGCCTGGGGGGAGAGGAGGGGGAGCGTGTATAACCGTTACATTACGGAGGACGTCTCCTACGCCCCAGTGGAGCAGGCGCCCGCCCCCAGAGCGGCCGGAGGAAAGCCTGCCTTCCATCTGCCGGAGTTTCTGTCCGGCGGGGGACTGACGAAGGAGCGGCTGTCCGGCCTGCTGAAAACCCTCCGCCTGGACAGCCTGGACAGCGGCGATGTCCTGCTGCTGCTCATTTTGCTGTATCTGCTGGTGGAAGGGGAGGACATAGACCTGGTGATTGCCCTGGGCCTTGTGCTGTTCATGGGGCTGGGGGAGAACTAGGCCATCTCGTGAAGTGTTTCGCCGTCAGGCAGGGCAAAGGAAGCGTCGCTGGGGCAGGGGGACTGAATGGGGGAGTAGGCGGTCATACGATAGACCAGCCGGCCATCCTCCTCCGTCTCGGCGGAGATGAGAAGGCCGCTGTCCACGCTGATCCAGAAGCGCTGGAGGCTCTGGCTTCGGCGCACCTCTACCAGAATGCAGGGCAATTCTCCCCGCAACTCGTAGCCGGCGGAGGTGATATCGTCCGGCTCCAGCTCCAGAACGGTCTCATAGGTAGGGATGTGCTGGGCCAGGTCGGCGGACTTCCGGTCCGCCGGGGCGCTCTGGTATTGGTGGTTCCCCTCATACCAGTAGTATAGCTGCTCCTGTCCGGACAGGTCGTGGCGCACTACGCCGGAAGGAAGGGTCTGGCGGCTGTGGGTCCAGCCTCCGTCGGCCCACACCTGGACCTGGGTGGAGGAGGAGCCCTCCTCCCAGAAGGTCTCCACCGTCAGCTCCCGGTAGTAGCTGGCGGGGCGGGCCAGGGTGGCCACCACCCCGGTGACCGTTTCGGGGGTAACCTCCACCCGCTGATAGACCTGGCCCGACGGCTGGGGGGATGAGCTGTCGCCGCTGCCGGCGCTGGAGGAGGGGAGGACCACCTGGGGGGTATTCAGGGCAAAGAGGTTGAGGCTGAAGCTGGTGAACATGGCCCCTACAATCAGCGCCACAATGGCCACGGCGATCATCAGCCGGTTTTTTTGCTCCAAAGGATCACCCCGCAGTACATTATCCCCCAAATTCATCGGGGGGAGTATCCCGCAGGCCGAAGTGCCAGGCGATGGCGTCGGCGATGCGGGCGCAGGCCCTGCCGTCCCCATAAGGGTTGACAGTGTGGGCCATTTTGTCGTATTCCCCGGAGCCGCTAATCAGGCCGGACGCCATGTCCACAATCTCGTCGTAGCCCACCCCAGCCAGCTTCACCGTTCCGGCCGCCACCGCCTCGGGCCGCTCCGTCTCCCGGCGCAGGACAAGCACCGGCTTGCCCAGGGCGGGGGCCTCCTCCTGAAGGCCGCCGGAATCGGTCATCACCAGATAACACCGGGCCATCAGGTTGTGCATCTCCTCCACGTCCAGGGGCGGGATGAGGTGGACGTTGGGGATGCCGTCCAAGTGCCGGTGGGCGCACTCCTGCACCACCGGGCTGAGGTGGACGGGGTAGACGATCTCCAAAAACTTGTCATAGGTTCCCGCAAGGAAGGCCAGGGCAGACATGATGTCCTCCATGGGCTGGCCGTAGTTCTCCCGTCGGTGGCAGGTGACCAGAATGACGTCCTTTTTCTCATAGTCCAGCCGGTTCAGGATGTCCTGGGAAAAGGTGTAGTCCTTCCGCACAGTGGTCCGCAGGGCGTCGATCACCGTATTGCCGGTGACAAACAGCCCCTTTGTGATGCCCTCCGCCTCCAGGTTGCGGCGGTTGGCCGCCGTGGGGCAAAAGTGTAGCTCCGCCAGCCGCCCCACCATGGAGCGGTTCATCTCCTCCGGGAAGGGGGAATAGCGGTCCCATGTGCGCAGACCGGCCTCCACATGGCCCACGGCAATCTGCTGGTAGAACGCCGCCAGGGCCCCGGCGAAGGTGGTGGAGGTGTCCCCGTGGACCAGCACCAGGTCGGGCCGCACCTGTTTGAACACCTTCTCCAGCCCCAGCAGGCACTTGGCGGTGATGGTGGACAGGGTCTGCCGGGGCTCCATCACGTCCAGGTCGAAGTCGGGGCGCAGCTGAAAGATATCCAGGACGCTGTCCAGCATCTCCCGGTGCTGGGCGGTGACGCAGCACAGCGCGTCAAACTCGGGCCGCCGTGAAAGCTCCAGGGCCAGCGGGGCCATCTTAATGGCCTCGGGCCGGGTGCCGAAGACGGTCATAACCTTGATTTTATTCATAGGGGTACTCCTTTTTACGCTTCTCTTGGGGCGGCTGATGGGGCGGAGTGCTGCTGTTGTGGTCTAAATACAGCTTTCCGGCCACCCCGCCGGCGGCGCACAAGGCCAGCAGGAACAGCATGGCCCGCACCACGCCGATGGTGGTGAGCACTACAGCGGACAGGCCCAGGATGGCGCTGATGATGTAGAGCACCGCCACCGCCTGCTTTTGGGAGAAGCCCATGTCGATGAGCCGGTGGTGGATATGGCCCCGGTCGGGGGACATGGGGGACTGGCCGTGGGACACCCGGCGGAGGATGGCGAAGCAGGTGTCGAAGATGGGCAGGCCCAGCATCAGGAAGGGGGCGGCAAAGGAGATGATGGTGTAGAACTTAAACAGCCCCTGGATGGACACCACCGCCAGGATAAAACCCAGGAAGGTGGAGCCGGTGTCGCCCATGAAGATTTTGGCGGGGTTCAGATTGTAAGGCAAAAACCCGATACAGGCCCCGGCCAGAGCGGCCATGAGCAGGGCTACGTCGGGCTCGGCCACAATGAGGGCGATGACCAGCAGGGTCATGGAGCTGATGGTGGACACCCCACAGGCCAGGCCGTCCAGGCCGTCGATGAGGTTCACTGCGTTGGTGATGCCCACGATCCACAGCACGGTGATGGGGATGGCCAGACTGCCCAGCTCCCAGAAGAGCTCGCTGCTGAAAATGTTGGGGTTGGACAGAAACTCAATGCGGTTGCCCGCCAGCACGGCGATTAGGGCGGCCAGAATCTGAACGATGAACTTGGGTAGGGCGGGCAGGGCGAAGATATCGTCAAAGATGCCCAAAATCACGATGACCACCCCGCCCAGCAGCATCCCGCGCAGCTCCTGGGTAAGGGGCAGGAAGATGAGCACGCTGAGGATAAAGCCGAAGAAGATGGCCAGGCCGCCCATGCGGGGGATAGGGTGGTCGTGCATCCGCCGGGCGTCCTTGGGAACGTCCACCGCCCCCACCCGGAAAGCCAGGGAGCGGACTACAGGGGTGGAAATCAGGGCTACCAGGGCGGCGGTGAGCAGGGCGGCCAGCGCCAGCCCGACGGAGGTAAGTTGAATTGGCATGATAGTGTTTCCTCTTTTGTCTATGGGGTTTCCGTATTGTTTGCCGTGTCAATAGGGGAAAGGGCAGAGTTTCGGCCCTGGGTGGCGCGGCGTTTTACCGGGCCACAAACCCCACCTTTTTATACACCTTGCGCAGGGTCTTATTGGCCACGTATTCGGCCTTGCCGGCCCCGGCCTTGTAGACGCTCTCCAGATAGGCCTTATCGGCCAGCAGGCGCTCCGTCTCCTCCCGGATGGGGCGCAGAGCTTCCACCACCGCTTCGCCCACGGCGGGCTTGAAAGCGCCATAGCCCTTGCCGTCGAACTCCGCCTCGATCTCGTCAAAGGATTTTCCCGTGGCGGAGGCGTAAATCTGAATCATGTTGGACACGCCGGGCTTCTCCTGGGGGGCGTAGCGGACACACCGCTCTGTGTCGCTGTCGGTAACGGCCCGCTTGAACTTGCGCATGATGTCTTCGGGCTTATCCATGAGGATGACGCAGCCCTCCAGGTTTGACTTGCTCATCTTGGAGGTGGGGTCGTTGAGGCTCATGATCCGGGCCCCCACTTTGGGGATGTGGGGGGCGGGGACCTTGAACACGTCGCCGTAAATG
>JAAWLY010000137.1 GCA_022798155.1 Lawsonibacter sp.
GATTAAGAAGCTGTACCAATCGCCTCAGCACGCATCTTTCTGGTCCAAATTGCCCTTGGCGTCGTTAAAAAATCTTGAAATACACAATGTATTCCTGGGATTTTTTGCCTTGCCAACGACAATTTTCTCTCGTAAATCTGCATACTTCAGCGAATGGTACCGCTTCTAAAAACGGTCGCGCATTTTCCCGTTTCGTGATATGATACAGAAAAATTGAATCCAGAAAAGCGTTCGGTGCCGTACTCCCTCGGGAAGTACGGATAATAGGGAAACAGGTGAAAGGCCTGCACGATCTCGTCACTGTATGTAATGAGCGCGCCGTCTGAGCCGGAAAAGGACAGCCACTGGCGAAAGCCGGGAAGGCGGCGGCGCGTATTGACTTACAAGTCAGGAGACCTGCCGGATTGCTGGTACAGGAGCGTCAAGCTCCAGGCCACGAGGCATTGGCTGTACCGTTTTTACCTTGGGGGACTTCCAGGGTTTTTGAGGCGTGGTCATCTTCGGGTGACCACGTTTTATTTTGCCTGCTTTCAGGAGGAAAGACAGATGAAAAAAATCTTTACATTGACCCTCGCTTTGGCCGTGACACTGGCCCTGCTGTCCGCCTGCGGGGGAATCAGAATACGCCCGGCAGCTCCAGATAGGCCCCCGAAAGCGCGTCTCAGAGCCAGTCCCAAGTCCCGGACGGCTCTACCCGCCAGCCACCCGCGGAGGATGACGAGGACTACACCACCGGCGGCGCGTCCCTGGACCGGGCGGTGGATAACGGGGTCAAGACCTATTTTGACGGTCTGTTGGACCGACTTGGCCCCATCTTGGAGCAGGAGAACACTGGAAGGACAGTGGCCTTCTTCTTTATCACCGCCAGCGGCGGGGGGAATGTGCGCTGTTCCGGGGACTACATCGCCAAGGCCATCGGCCTGGCCGGAGGGGCGTACGCCTTCCCGGATCTGACTGGCGAGGGCAGCGTCCAGTCCACCATGAACATTCAGATGGAGGAGTTCTACCAAAAGGCCCGGGACGCCGACATTTTGATTTACAACAGCACCATCGACGGGAAGCTGGAGACGTTGGACCAGCTGCTGGAAAAGAGCCCCGTGCTGGGGGATTTTAAGGCCGTACAGGAGGGAAACATGTGGTGTACCGAAAAAATCTCTTCCAGGAGAGCCTGGGGCTGGGGGACTTTATGGTGGACCTGCACCGGGTCATGACGGAGAAAGGCCCGCCCTGCTGGAGCTGTGCGGGGCGGCGGCGCTGGTCTACAAGGCCACCTGGCCGGAGGAAAAAACGGTGCGGTGTACCGTATACCTTGTAGTTTTGGAGATTTCATTAATCCAATCCTTTAAATCAGAGGTTCCTTAATTATAGTATGGCACAGACTTCCCGGCAACTCCTTTTCGTGAGATTGCTGAAGCTTCAACCTGCAACACAAATCATAAACAAGATGAAATCTCCTATTGACACATGCTGTCATAAGGCTTATAATTTAACCCATCAACATAGTTGGTAAATGAAAAAGGAGAAAACAGCTATGATCTATGCAGATAACGCGGCAACCACAAAAATGAGCCGCACCGCAATCGACACCATGCTCCCCTATCTGGAGGACGGTTATGGCAATCCCTCCAGCCTGTACGCCCTGGGCCAGCGGTCAGCAGAGGCCCTTCAGAGCGCCCGGGAGCGGATTGCCGCCTGCATCGGTGCCTCCCCCAAGGAGATCACCTTCACCTCCGGGGGCAGCGAGGCGGACAACCAGGCCATTATCTCCGCCGCCCGGATTGGGGCCCGGAAGGGGAAGAAGCACATCATCTCCACCACCTTTGAACATCACGCTGTCCTCCACACCCTGGACAAGCTGGCAAACGAGGGTTTTGAGGTGGAGCTCCTGCCGGTGGGGGAGCTGGGCACTGTCACGCCCCAACAGGTGGAGGAGGCCATTCGGGAGGACACCTGCCTGGTGACCATCATGTACGCCAACAACGAGATCGGCTCCATCCTGCCCATTTCTGAGATTGGGGCGGTGTGCCGGAAGCGGGGGGTCCTGTTCCACACCGACGCGGTTCAGGCGGCGGGCCACCTGCCCATCGATGTGGAGGCGCAGAACATCGACCTGTTGTCCCTGTCCGCCCACAAGTTCCACGGCCCCAAGGGCAGCGGTGCGCTTTACGCCCGCCGGGGCGTCCCCCTGACCAATGTGATCGAGGGAGGTGCCCAGGAGCGGGGCAAGCGGGCCGGGACGGAAAACGTCCCTGGTATCGTGAGCATGGCCGCCGCCCTGGAGGAGTCCTGCGCCCACATGGAGGAGAACGCCGTCAAGGTGTCCGCCCTCCGGGACCGGCTTATCGCCGGGCTGGCCCGGATTCCCCACAGCGCCCTCAACGGTGATCCGGTTCACCGCCTGCCCGGTAATGTCAACTTCTGCTTTGAGGGCATCGAGGGGGAGAGCCTCCTGCTGCTGCTGGACGATAAAGGCATCTGTGCCTCCTCCGGCTCCGCCTGCACCTCCGGGTCTCTGGACCCCAGCCACGTTCTCCTGGCTATCGGCCGTCCCCACGAGGTGGCCCACGGTTCCCTCCGCCTGTCCCTGTGCGAGACAAACACCGACACAGAGATAGACGTGATCTTGAAAGCTGTCCCGGAAATTGTGAACTATCTGCGGAACATGTCCCCCCTGTGGAAGGACAAGATCAGCGGTAAGAAAGCCTTTGTGCTTTGAGAAAGGAGAATCAACATGGCGCTTTACAGTGAAAAAGTGATGGATCACTTCCGCAATCCCCGGAATGTGGGGGTCATTGAGGACGCCGACGGTGTGGGCGAGGTAGGCAACGCTGTCTGTGGCGATATTATGAAGATTTACTTGAAAATCCAGGACGACGTGGTTGCCGATGTGAAGTTTGAGACCTTCGGCTGTGGCAGCGCCATTGCCTCCAGCTCCATGGCTACCGAGCTGATTAAGGGCAAGCCCCTGTCCGACGCCCTGAAGCTGACCAATCAGGCGGTCACCGAGGCTCTGGACGGTCTGCCCGCCCACAAGCTCCACTGCTCCGTTCTGGCGGAGGAGGCCATCCGGGCGGCGGTGAAGGACTACTACGACAAAAACGGGATTCCCTACGACCCTGCGCAGTTCCCGGACTGCGGGCACTGCGAGGGCTGCTCCACCTGAAAGATAAACGCTCCTGTTCATACGAACAGGAGCGTTGCTCATATCACATAGTCGTTTCCGGCGTCGCCGCGCTGCATCAGGTCCGCAACCGTAATGCCGTCCAGATATTCACTGATTACCCGGTCAAGGCCCTGCCAAACGGGCAGCGTCCGGCACTCCACCGCCCTTGGACAGGCAGAGGCCCCTGCCTCCATGCAGGAAACCGGCGCAAGAGATTCCTCCGTCAGCCGCAGGATTTCGCCCACGGTGCACTGCTCCGGGGCCCTTATCATCTGATATCCGCCGCCTTTTCCCCGCAGTCCGTTGAGCAGTTTGGCTTTGACCAGCAGCTTAATGATGGTTTCCAGATATTTTTCCGATATTTTCTGCCGCTGGGCGATGGTTTTCAGAGGGATAAATCCCTCTCCTTGATGTTCCGCCAGATCCACCATGACCCGCAGCGCGTATCGGCCTTTTGTAGAAATCAGCATCGTAATCCGCTCCTTTTTATAATCCTATTATACAACAGGGATAATGGGGTTTCAATAAAAACTTTTACAAAACGACGATTGACAAAGAAGGGTACACGTTGTATTATTCTTATAAACCCATGGGATAAATAGGTATTGGAGGTTTTTATTATGAGCAGCATTTATACATCTGCCGATCAGCTGATTGGCAAAACGCCTCTGTTGGAACTGGTCCACATTGAGAAGGCAGAGGGCTTGAAGGCCAGGGTGCTGGCCAAGCTGGAGTACTTCAATCCCGCCGGCTCTGTGAAGGACCGGATTGCCAAGGCCATGATCGACGACGCGGAGGCCAAGGGGCTTTTGAAGGAGGGCTCCGTCATCATCGAGCCCACCTCTGGCAACACCGGCATCGGCCTGGCCAGCGTTGCCGCCGCCCGGGGCTACCGTATTATCATCGTCATGCCGGAGACTATGAGCGTGGAGCGCCGCCAGCTGATGAAGGCCTACGGTGCCGAGCTGGTACTCACCGAGGGGGCCAAAGGCATGAAGGGCGCCATTGCCAAGGCGGAGGAGCTGGCAAAGGAAATCCCCAACAGCTTTATCCCCGGCCAGTTCGTGAACCCCGCCAACTCTGCCGCCCACAGGGCCACCACCGGCCCGGAAATCTGGGAGGACACCGACGGACAGGTGGATATCTTTGTGGCGGGCGTGGGCACCGGCGGCACCTTAACGGGGGTCGGCCAGTACCTGAAGGAGAAGAACCCGGCGGTGAAGATTGTGGCCGTGGAGCCCGCCTCCTCTCCGGTGCTGAGCAAGGGAACCGCGGGTGCCCACAAGATTCAGGGGATTGGTGCCGGCTTTGTCCCCGAGGTGCTGGACACCAAGATCTATGACGAGATCATTGCCGTAGAGAACGATGACGCCTTTGACGCCGGAAAGCTGGTGGGCAAGCGGGAGGGCGTGCTGGTGGGCATCTCCTCCGGTGCGGCGGTCTGGGCAGCCCTTGAGCTGGCCAAGCGTCCGGAAAACCAGGGCAAGACCATTGTGGCCCTGCTGCCTGACACGGGCGACCGCTACCTGTCTACCCAGCTGTTCGCGGATTAACAAGAAAAACAGGGGAGTTTCCCCGGATTTTTCTATCCGTTGACTGCCCGCTCCAGCTGTGTCAACGCTTGCTCCAGCGTCTGCCTGGGGCAGGCAGGGACGACCCGCTGGAACTGCTCCGCCTCCGGCACGGCAGTGAGAAAGGTGTGGTGGGGGTGTTCCGGAAAAGCGAAATTACAGTGAATCTCGTCGGAGACAACATAGATGCCGTGGGCCCGGCAGATATCTCTCAGCCTGCGCAGCTCCTCCTCTGTCCACACCCGGCACACCGGATTGTGGGGGCTGCACAGCAGAAAGAGCTTCACCTGTTCCGAGATGATTTTCCGCTCAAAGTCTGCAACGGATGCAAATCTTGCCTCCATTTACTCGGTCAGCTTGGTATGCCACTTTGAGTTTTTCGATATTCCTACATCAAAATATGAAACAGTCCACCTTTCCTCATCTATTTTGTTTTTCTCCAGCGCTACATAAGCACCAAATATTACTCCCGAACAAGAATATAGGAAATCTGATTATGTTGAAAGAAAGCGGAGACCTTATACGCCGTCCATATTTCGCTGGCGCGATTCTGCCGCACTCCGGTTAATTCCTCAATTTCTTTCCCCGCTTTCCCCATCTTTTGAGGCGTACACCTGTCGGCGTACCTGCTTGAGTTCTCCCGTATGCAATTTTCGTAAATCTATGTACTCCATGCTCTCTATTTTACCACTTTCTTCATCATATTCCCAGATTGTTTTTCAGAAATAATAGCATAGGCGTTCTCTATCCGCACCCAGTCCGCCTCATCCTTGGGGCGCTTCACCCGGACCTTGTGGTTGGGCGTCCCCTGCCGCCCCTGGATGAGTACCCCGGTGTAGACGATGTTGGAGAGTATCCGCTTGACGGTCACATACTCCCGCTCCTTTGTGCGGAAGGCCATCTCGAAGCGGACGCCCTGCATCCGTTTGTACTCCATCGGTGTGGGGATGCCGCTGGTGTTGAGCCTCCGGGCAATTTTCAGGATAGGGAAGCCGTCCTTATACGTCCCGAAGATCATGGACACGACCTCTGCGGCGTCATCGTCCACCAGCAGGCGGTTCTTATCCTGCGGGGCTTTCCGATACCCGAAGGGGACGAAGCTGCCCACATACTCGCCCTTCTTGCGCTTGACCTCC
>JAAWLY010000138.1 GCA_022798155.1 Lawsonibacter sp.
CCGCTGAACTATATCGACCTGTTTTCCCGGATGCAGATTGAGGAGCTGCTCCTCCAGTACCGGCCCACCCTGCTCTTCGTGGAGCACGACCGGGTGTTCCGGGAAAAAATCGCCACAGCGGTTGTAGAGCTGTAAAAAATGCCCGCCGGGTATCCGGCGGGCTTGCTCTGTTTATTGGGCCCGGCAGAGGGCCTTCAGGTCTCCGGACTGGATGGCGTCCAGGTTAGCGGCGATTTTTTCAGTGGGCCAGTCCCACCACCTCAGGGCCAGGAGTTGGTTGATCTCCTGGTCGGAGAAGCGCTTGCGGATGGGTTTGGCGGGCACGCCGCCTACAATGGTATAGGGGGGCACGTCTTTGGTGATTACTGCCCGGGCGGCGACAATGGCCCCGTCGCCAATGGTGACACCGGCCAGGACTACCGCCTCATAGCCGATCCACACATCGTTGCCAATCACAATATCGCCCTTATTATCCCAGGCCTCCGGGATGCGTTCCACATCCAGATTCCACTCCTCGAAGAGGACGGGGAAGATGTAGGTGGACAGGGAGCGCTGGGTGTGGTTGGCGCTGTTGAACAGGAACTTGGCGCCGCAGGCGATGGAACAGAATTTGCCGATCATCAGCCTCTCGTGGTTGATTGGGTAGTGGTAGAGCACGTTGTTGCGCTGAAAATCTCTGGGGTCGTGGACGAAGTCGTCATAGATGGTGTAGTCCCCCACCTGGATAGAGGGGTCGGTCACCACATTTTGCAGGTAGACCGTGCTGTGCCCCTGGGAGCGAGGATAAATTTTCCACTGCGGAATCATGATAAAACCTCCTGGATTGTTTTATTTTTCCATAATCCCGCTGAGGACAATGCATCGCTTCACGCATACCACCCCTTTCACAATGGACCATTCAGGAAAAAACTGCGTGCTGGCGGCGGTAGGCGTCGTTGTCCTTCTGGGCCAGTTCCCGGTTCACCTGGTCCAGCTGCCGCTGGATGGCCTCGGCCTGTCCCGGGGCGACGGAGGCCGGCTGGGCCTTCTGCACCTCCGGGGCCTGATAGACGCCGCTGTTCTGAATGGCGGAAATGCTCATAGAGACGCCTCCTATGTAAATTTTTGGTATCATTATAGGGCGCGGCTCCGGCTATGTCAATTAAGAATTGTTAAATTTCCTCCTGCCAGCCTTTGCACACGTCGATCCAGTCCAGAGAATGGGAGTACTCCGCCAGCTCGTCACAGGTCAGCTCAATGGCGGAGTTGGAGCTGCCGGCGGCAGGGAAGACGGTGTCGAAGCGCTTCAGGGATACGTCCAGATAGGTCTTTACCCCCTCCGGGTTGCCGAAGGGGCACACCCCGCCGATGGCGTGGCCGGTGAAGGCGGACACCTGCTCGGGGGTGAGCATTTTGGCCTTGGTGTGGAACATGGCCTTATATTTGCTGTTGTCGATTTTGGCGTCGCCGGCGGCCACGATGAGGACGCAGCCCTCCTCCACCAGGAAGGACAGGGTCTTGGCGATGCGGGCGGGGATAACTCCTACTGCCTGGGCGGCCAGCTCCACCGTGGCGCTGGAGACGGGGAACTCCAGAATATCCCCATCCCGGCCCAAGGGGCGGAAGTAGTCCCGGACTTTTTCGATCGACATCCCTCAGCCCTCCCGCTTCTTGGCGGCCTTGGCCAAAAAGCGCGCGTCGGTGATGATGAACCGCTCATGGACACCCTGGCCGATGAGGCCCTTTTCGTCGTAGGCGGCCACTTTTAAAACCAGCCGCTTGCCGTCCACTTCGGTGACCTCGCTCTCCGCCCAGACCTTCATCCCCACGGGGGTGGCGCTGTCGTGGGAGACGTTCAGCTTGGTACCCACGGTGCTCTGCCCCTCCTCCAGGTGGGGGGCGATGGACTTCCAGGCCGCCTCCTCCATCAGGGCGCACATAAAGGGGGTGCCGAACACGGGCAGCGCCCCAGAGCAGGCCGCCTGGGCGGTGTTGCTCTCAGTAACAACAGTTTCCGCGCGGCCCTTCAGGCCGACAGTAACAGACATTGTAATGTCCTCCTTTATCTTTGGTTGGCTGATTATACCACAGGGAAGCGGAAAAATCTACATCTCGCTGCGAATCTGCGCCATGGCGTTGACCACCGCCCAGCCCTGGGGGAAGGGCCGGTCCAGGTTCCAGACCCCCACGCCGTACAGACCGTAGTCAAAGGCCAGGTTCAGCTTGGCTTGGATGGACCGGGCGTCCTCAAACCAGACCTCGTGTTCCCGGCCCTGATCGTCCACGTACCGGAACCAGGGGGCCTGGGCGGTCTCGTCGTACCGGATGGCGGAGCGACGGTCCCAGGCCAGCCGGACGGCCTCTACATTGCTCAGCGAGCGGGCCTGGGTTCCCTCCCGATAGGGGAGCGTCCAGTCGTAGCCGTAGTTGGGGACGCCCAGGTAGAGCTGATTGGGGTAGAACTCCGTCAGGGCGTACTCCACCACCTGCCGCACCTGGGGCAGGGGAGCCACCGCCATGGGCGGGCTGGTGAGGTTGCCCCACTCATAGGTCATCAGCAGGGCAAAGTCCACCGACTGGGCGATCAAGTGGTAGTCGATACCCTCATAGAGCCGGCCGGGCTGATTCGGGGAGGTCTTAGGGGCCAGGGCAGCCATCAGGGGCAGGCCCCGGGAGGTCAGGGAGCGGCGCAGGCGGGCCAGGAAGCGGGCGTAGCTCTGGGCGTCCTCAGCCCGGACGAACTCAAAGTCCACATCCACACCCCGGTATCCCCGGCGGTCGATGGTCTCCAGAATTTCTTCGATCAGCTCCCGCTGCTCCTCCTCGTCCTCCAGCAGCTCATGGGCCAGCTCGCCGGAGAACTGCTCCTGCTCGTTCAGGTTGGACAGGTGGAGCACGGGGACCACCCGGCTTTGGAGGGCGGCGCTTACCAGGACTTCGTCCTGAAGGGGGATCAGGTCGTCCCCATCAAAGCGGTAGGTGAAGGGGGTGAGCTGAGACAGATAGGGGAGGGTGGCCCGGAGCAGCCCGCGGTCGATATAGGGGTAAGCGTAGGCGTTGACGGTGAGGGAGCCCCTGGGCCGGGAGGTGTACTTCACCACAATGGTCTGTCCGGGGTAGATCAGATCCCGGCCCTGGAGGGCGGGGTTGTTGCGCAGCAGCTGGGCGGCGGTGGTGCTGTGCATCTGGGCGATGGAGTACAGGGAATCCCCCGCCCGGACGGTGTGGGTCAGTTCCGGGTGCTGGACCACGATGGTCTGCCCCACCACCAGCTGGGAGGGATTTTCCAGCTGATTGTCCTGAATCAGCCGCTCCATGGGGACGCCGTACTGCTGGGCCAGCCGGTACATGGTGTCACCGGGCCGGACGACATGGATGTCCATAGGGTTTGCCTCCTTGGGATTAAAATGTAGGGGCCGCCGCCTTCGGCGGCCCGTTTTCGAAATGAAATCGTTTTTTGGCGGGCCGCCCAGGGAGGGCGGCCCCTACAGGTTCACACCACCGTCACAAACTCGCTGCTCACATAGCCGATGGTGCCGTTGTAGTTCACCAGATGCCAGCCGTTGGCGGAGTTGATGATGGTGATGGGGGCGCCGTCGGGGGCCTGGGCTACAATGGCGGCGCTGGTGCTGGGCCGGGCCCGGACGTTCAGATTGCCCCACTCCACGTCCACCACCCCCTGGCGGCGGTTTTCTGTCTGGAAGAAGGGGATGTCGAAGTACTCGGTCAGGGCAAGCACGATGACTCGGGCGGCGTTGTCGATGTTGGCCTTGATCCAGTTGGCGTCCTCCACATTGTCGTGGAAGGCCAGCTCGATCAGGACGGAGGGGGCGTTGACCCGGGCCACCTCCCCCAGGGTGGTGGTGGCCTCGGTGCGCACCAGGTTGGGGTCGGAGTAGATGGTTTTCAGGCCGTCGGCGATCAGGTTGGCCGCCCGCTGGCCGTTGGCGCTGCCGGGGTAGTAAAAGACGATGGAGCCCCGGGCCTTGCCCGCCTGGGCTCCGGCGGCGGCGTTGGAGTGGAGGGCGAGATGGAGATCGTAGTTTCCGGCGTTGGAGGCGGTGATGGAGGACGCGGCGGTCATATCCGGCGTGTTCCGGTTGTACCGGATGCCGGAGGCGTCCAGCATGGGAACCATGGCGTCGGCCAGCAGATTCATCCACTCCTCCTCGGTACCGCCGTTGACGTATGGATTCCAGTCCTGTGTACTGGGGGATAAATATATGATGGGCATAGCGATGCACCTCCTGATTTTCCCTATCCTATGTATAGAAGGAGGAAATGGTTCCCCCGCCGGAGGCGGGGAAACATCGGCAGGAAAAATTTTTAAAAAGGGTGCAACTTTTGCTGACGGTTTGCGTCTGTACTTGCAGGGACGGATATCATCCGCCCGTATCAAAAGATTTGCCGTTATGTGCGGGCGGGTAATACCCGCCCCGACACAGCAAAAAGAAAGGGAGGGTTTTTATGAAAAGAAAACTGTTTGCGATCGGTCTGGCGGCGGTTTTGCTGCTGGCCGGATGCGGGGGAGGAAGTTCTGCATCCAACGGTGCCTCGAGCGGGAACAGCATGCCCGCCCCCGACGCAGCGGAGGACGAGGGCTTCTGGGAAATGGAAGCCCCATCCGCCGCGACCGACATGTCCCAGGGCGGCGGTGAGGACGGCGCTGTCTATCAGAACCCCCGGGCCAAGCTGATCCGTCGGGCAGAGCTGGACATCCAGACGGAGCGGTTTGACGAGAGCGTAAAGGCCCTCAACCAGCTGGTGGCCTCCTGCGGCGGATATTTTGAAAACGCCTCGGTCCGCGGGGGCGGCTACCGGGATGCCAACGCCAGCCGTTGGGGGGAGTACATTGTCCGGGTGCCGGCGGAGCAGTACAATCTGTTTTTTAACGGCGCCGGTGAGCTGGGCTATGTCACCAGTAAAAGTGAGAGCAGCGAGGATGTGGGTGAGCAGTATTACGACACCGAGGCCCGTCTCAAGACCCAGCGCACCAAGCAGGAGCGGCTGCTGGCCCTGCTGGAGCGGGCGGAGTCCATGGAGGACATCATCGCCCTGGAGAGCGCCCTCAGTGATGTGGAGTACCAGATTGAGATGTACTCCTCCGAGCTGAACCGCTATGACGCGCTGATTAACTTTGCCACCTTCAACGTCTATCTCAACGAGGTGGGCCAGGTCACCCGGGAGGTGGGGGAGACCGCCTCCCTGGGCCAGCGGATGGCCGCCGGCTTCCAGGCCAGCGGCCGGAACCTGGGAGAGGGCTTCCAGAACTTCCTTATCTGGGCGTCCTACAATATTTTCCTGCTGGTGGTTCTGGCCGCTGTGGCGGCTGTGGCTGTCATCGTCGGAAAGCGGGAGCTGAAAAGACTGAAAAAGCAGAAAGAGGGACCGGAAGAATCGACTAAGCTACAGCTATAACTTTCTCTGGTTATTTCGTTTGGCATATTGACCTCCATCGAATATTGAATGCGGATCTTTCGTCCCCATGCTTCCCCAATTTTTCTTGAAATGCATCCAGTATTCCTGCGAAAAATTGTGTTTGCCTGGCGGCGAAATCCCTCGTCGTTGAGCATGTTTCCATTTTTCAAACAAGCCCTAACGACCTCCACACGAGCCGAATGGAGCTGGCCTTTATGTTCCTATAACAAGCCGGCCCTTTCCAGCGTCTCCAGCCCTTTCCCTCGCGCATACACAGTCGTGTTATATCCCGCTCTGCTGAACAATGCCGCATAGAAACTGCCGATGACTCCGGCACCGTAAATCAGTAATCTCATCACAAATTTTCTCTTATCCCAGCGCAACATCCAGTGCCAGCATGATGGTAAATCCCGCCGCAAAGAACAGCGTCCCGATGTTAGAGTGCGTCCCGGCAGATGCCTCTGG
>JAAWLY010000139.1 GCA_022798155.1 Lawsonibacter sp.
TTGTAGTAGACATAGGGGGAGTACTGCAAAAACCAGGGGGAGCCGTTGATGGTGATGGGGACGATGCGGTGATTCTGCCGGGCGGGGTGGTTGACCCGGCCGGCGTAGCCCTCGTTCTCAGCGCACAGCTGGCACCGGGGGTAGGCGGAGGCGGGGAGGTTTTTCGCCGCCGCGATGGCCTTGGGGTCCTTCTCCGGCTTGGACAGGTTGATGGTGATATCCAGCTCGCCGTATTCGGTGGGGGCCTTCCACTGCATATCCTTGGCAATGCGGTCCCGGCGGATGTAGTTGGTGTCCTGGCTGAAGGCATAATACCAGTCGGTGGCCTTTTTTGGGTCCTCCTGATACAGGGCCTTGAACCGATGGATGACCTGTGCAGGGCGGGGGGTGAGCCGCCCCATGAGCTCGGTGTCGAACAGGTCCCGGTAGACCACCGAGTTTTCCGCCAGCACGCCCCGGGCGTGGGCATCGTTCAGCAGCTCATCCAGCACGGGGGCCAGCTCAATGTCATAGTCCCAGCTCTCGCCGGACTCGGTATAGCCGTCCAGTTTCAGCACGTCTAAGATGGTATTGATGGCCCAGAGGATCTCATTTGGCAGGATGAGGCCCTTTTGCAGGCAATAAGCCACCAGTTTGGAAATGGCATTGTCGATCATAGCAGTTCCCTCCTTATTCCGCCACCACACAGCCGCCCTGGGGGCGGATGTGGAGCACATGGCACTTGCCCTGGCCCAGGAAGCGCTCCATCTCTCTTTGGAACGATTCCAACCGCTCCAAGGGAACGAAAGCCTGAATGGTTCCGGCGAAGCCGCCGCCGTGAACCCGGACAGCTCCCTTTGTGTCCAGCACCCGTTCCGCCAGGCTCAGGGCCAGCGCTACCTCCTGATGACGGGTATAACCAGTGGGAGTTATATTCTGGAGGCAGTGCCAGGAGGACAGACCAGACTCGGTAACCAGAGCAAGGAAGCTGTTAAAGTCCCCGCGGCGCAGAGCCGACACCTGGCTGACCACCCGAAGGTCATCGTTGTAGACGTGGATGGCGCGGAGCACGGCGCGGTCGCCGCATTCCAGGCGCAGCTGGGGCAGAGCGGCGTAAAATTCATAGACCGGAACCTCGCGCAGGACACTTTTCCCAAAATGGGAGCAGATGGTTTTCAGCTCCCTTGGCACCGCGGCATACTCGTCGGTCAGGTCAGCGTGGTCCGCGCCGCTGTCGATGATACATAGAGCGTGGCCAGACTTTGAGAAATCGTAGTCCACCCGCTCCACCACCGGACTGGCGGGGTCAGCGAAGTCGATGAACACCGCGCCCCCTACCGAGGAGCCCATCTGGTCCATCAGCCCGCAGGGCTTGCCGAAATAGACGTTCTCGGCGTACTGGCCGATCTTAGCAATGGTAATTGCGTCCAGGGCGTCCCCGCAGCAGAAGTGGTTGAGGATATTGCCGATGAGGGTCTCGTAGGCGGCGGAGGAGCTGAGGCCGGAGCCGGAGAGGACGGTGGAGGTCACGCAGGCGTCGAAGCCGGAGAGGGTATATCCCAGCTCCTTCACCTTGGCGGCCACCCCCCGCACCAGGGCGGCGGAGGTGTTCTTCTCCTCCTCCCGGATGGACAGCTCGTCCAGGCTGATCTCCAGGGTGGGGTAACCCTCTGACTGAATGCGGATCAGGTTCAGGCCGTTGGGGGCGGCACAGGAGAGCATGTCCATATCCACGCTGCCGCACAGCACCCGGCCGTGCTGGTGGTCGGTGTGGTTGCCGCCGATCTCGGTGCGGCCGGGGCCGCTGAACAGGGCGGCGGAGGCATCGGGAGCGGGAGAGAAGGTATCCATCAGGGACTGGACCACGCGGCAGGCCCGGGCGCGGGCCTTGTCAACGCTGGCCTGTGTGCCGTCCAGGGCGTACAGGGCGGCAAGGGCCTGGTCGTATTTTCCGGTGTGCAGAGAGTTGAGCAAAGCTGTGCAGGAGCTCAAAGGACGTCACCTCTTTCTCAATGTTTGGCGGGGGCAGGCACCTATAAAATGGAACTTCACAGCGTTTCATCAGGGAGTGTGCGATTGCCTTGATTATAACACGTTGATTCGGCAGGGGCAAGATGTTCCGCTCCCTGGCTGAAGAAAAACAAAGTTTTTTCATAATTCATCCAAGAATTTTCTATCGTTTTTTCAAGCCGGAGCCTCTAAAATGTAACATGTAAGCTGAGCGTCCCGCCCGGCCTGCGAAAAAACCTATATTAATTAGGAGGAACAAAGAATGAAGAAGACACTTGCGCTTGCTCTTGCTGTCGTGATGAGTCTTGGCCTGCTGGCCGGCTGCGGCCCCAAGGAGCCTGCCAACAACGGCGGCACCAGCAATCCCCCCAGCAGCGCCTCCCAGCCCCAGGGCGGCGCCAGCAGCATCCCCGACGCCCCCGCCGGCGGCGGCACCGTTGGCGTGTGCATCTATAAGTTCGACGACGCTTTCATGACCACCTACCGCAACGCCCTGCAGGAGATCTTGGAAGGCAAGGGCTACAAGGTCACCACCGTGGACGGCAACAACGACCAGTCCAAGCAGAACGAGCAGATCAACACCTTCATCACCCAGGGTGTGGACGCTCTGATCATCAACCCCTGCATGACCTCCGCGGCTGACTCCATCATCGCCACCGTGAAGGCCGCCAACATTCCCACTGTGCTCATCAACCGCGAGCCCACCGCCGAGCAGATGGCCGCCTATGACAAGCTGGTCTATGTGGGCTGCGACGCCCGCCAGTCCGGCACCATGCAGGGCGAGCTGATCCTGGACACCCCCAACAAGGGCGACATCAACGGCGACGGCAAGATCTCCTATATCATGATCCAGGGCGACCCTGAGAACATCGACGCCCAGTACCGTACCGAGTTCTCCGTGAAGGCCCTCACCGACGCCGGCATGGAAGTGGAAGAGCTGGACCTGCAGCGGGGCGATTGGGACCGCGAGAAGGGCCAGACCATCTGCGCCAACGACCTGGCCCAGTTCGGCGACCAGATCGAGGTTGTCTTCTGCAACAACGACGACATGGCCATCGGCGCCCTGCAGTCCATCCAGTCCGCCGGCCGCAAGGTCAACGAGGACATCTACCTGGTGGGCGTTGACGCCCTGGACGCTGCCCTGAACGAGGTCAGCAACGGCAACATGACCGGCACCGTGCTCAACGACGCCGTGGGTCAGGCTACCGCCGCTGTGGAGCAGATGGAGGCCCTGCTGGGCGGCGCCACCTTCTCCTCCGGCAACCAGAGCGTGTATGTTGACTACGTGAAGGTCACTCCCGACAACGTGGGCGACTTCATGGGTTAAGAAAGCTGCAATAAGCGGTAACTCAAGGGGTGCGTGCGCAGGTGCGCACGCGCCCTTCTTCATGGAAGCTGTCTGTAGGGCGTGACGACTGGGCACGCCGCCCTGGAGCGCATGGGAGAACCGGCGCGCCGGGGTCGTCGCACCCTACAGCGAAGCCCTAAAGGGGGTTTCCATACTATAAGGATGAGGGGGAGAAGTGATTTGTCAGAATATCGTTTGGAAATGCGTGGCGTGGTTAAGACATTCCCCGGCGTCAAGGCCCTGGACCACGCGCAGCTCAAGCTCCGCCCCGGCACCGTCCACGCCCTGATGGGAGAAAACGGCGCCGGCAAGTCCACGCTGATGAAGTGCATGTTTGGCATCTATCACATGGACGAGGGCGAAGTGGTCTACGAGGGGGAAAAGGTGTCCATCAACGGACCCCTGGACGCCCTGCACCGGGGCATCGCCATGGTGCACCAGGAGCTCCAGCCCATCCCGGAGCGCAGCATCGGCGAGAACATCTATGTGGGCCGCTACCCCACCAAGAGGCTGGGCCCCATTGTCACCATCGACCACGACAAGATGTATGAGGACGCCGCCCGGGTGCTGAAGGAGGTCCACCTCAACTATGACCCCAGGGCCAAGCTGGGCACCCTCAGCGTGTCCCAGATGCAGCTGGTGGAGATCGCCAAGGCGGTGTCCGCCGACTGTAAGGTGCTGATCCTGGACGAGCCCACCTCCTCCCTCACCGCCGCCGAGGTGGAGGCCCTGTTCACCATCGTCAACGAGCTGCGCGGCAAGGGCGTCTCCATCGTCTATATCTCCCACAAGATGGACGAGATCCTCCGCATCAGCGACGAGGTCACCATCATGCGCGACGGCCAGTACGTGGGCACCTGGGACGCCAAAGGCCTGACCACCGACTTCATTATTACAAAAATGGTGGGCCGGGAGCTGTCCAACCTCTACCCCCAGCGCACCAACGTCCCCGGCGAAGCCGTCTTCCAGGTGGAGGACTTCACCTCCATCAACCCCAAGAGCTTCCGCCACGCCACCTTCTCTGTCCGCAAGGGGGAGATCCTGGGGGTGGCCGGACTGGTGGGGGCCCAGCGCACTGAGCTGATGGAGGGCCTGTTCGGCCTGCGGTGCCACAGCGCAGGCCGGATCATCTACAAGGGCAAGGAGCTGACCATCAGCCAGCCCAAGGACGCCATTAAAAACGGCATCGCCCTGCTCACCGAGGACCGCCGAGCCACCGGCATCCTGGGGGTGCTGTCCATCGCGGACAACGTGTCCATCGCCTCCCTGAACCAGTACCTCATCGGCGGCATGATGCTGGACGACGGCAAGATCGAAAAGCTGGTGCAGGACAACGTGGCCAAGCTGTCCATCAAGACGCCCTCCTCCAAGACCCAGATCCAGTCCCTGTCCGGCGGCAACCAGCAGAAGGTGCTCATCAGCCGCTGGCTGGCCAACGACCCGGACGTGTTTATCATGGATGAGCCCACCCGCGGCATCGATGTGGGCGCGAAATATGAGATATACTGCATCATCGCCGAGTTGGCCAAGCAGGGCAAGAGCATTATCATGATCTCCTCCGAGATGAGCGAGCTGATCGGCATGGCCGACCGGATCATGGTCATGTGCGACGGCCGGGTCACCGGCTTCATCGACGGCAAGGACGCCAATCAGGAGAATATCATGGCCCTGGCCACCCAATTTGAGTAAGGAGGAGAGAAAATCATGGAGAAAACCAAATCATTCGACATCAAAAAGTTTGTGTCCGACAACGCCATCATCCTGCTGGTGCTGGCCCTGGCCCTCTTTACCGGCTTTACCCAGAAGAACTTCTTTACCCCCCGCAACTTCAGCAACCTGTTTATTAACATGTCCCCCCGTTTCATCATCGCCTGCGGCGTGTCCGGCTGCCTGATCACCAAGGGCACCGACCTGTCCGCTGGCCGTCAGGTGGGTCTGGCCGCCTGTCTGGCCGCCATGATGCTCCAGGACATCACCTACGCCGCCCGGATGCTCCCCTGGTTCCCCAATATCCCCTGGTTTGTGGCCTTGATTCTGGTCATGATCATCATGGGTATCATCGGCGGCATCAACGGCTGTGTCATTGCCTTTTTGAAGGTGCCCCCCTTCATCGCCACCCTGGGTATGCAGACCATTGTCTACGGCGCTTGCCAGGTCATCACCAACAACCAGCCTCTGGGCGGCTTTAAGAAGAGCTACTCCGACGTGGCCCTGGGCTCTGTGGCCGGCTTCTTCCCCTATCTGGCTATCTTTGCCGTCATTGTGGGCATCTACTTCCTGTTCCTGTACAATAAGACCCGCCACGGCAAGTACATGTACGCCATCGGCGGCAACGAGTCCGCCGCCCAGGTGGCCGGCGTCAATGTTACCGCCACCATCATCCGCATCTACCTGCTGGCCGGCATGATGTACGGCCTGGCCGGCTTCCTGGTGGGAGCCAAGGCCGGCGGCGCCTCCACCGCCACCGGCT
>JAAWLY010000140.1 GCA_022798155.1 Lawsonibacter sp.
GCGAGTGACGAGGCTCGAACTCGCTACCTCCACCTTGGCAAGGTGGCGCTCTACCAGATGAGCTACACTCGCAACAACAGTGGCTATTATAGCGTCAGTTTTCCGAAAAGTCAACCCCCATTTTTTGAAAATTGGAAAAATTTTTTCAGGCCGCGCTCTGGGGCAGAATCCCCCCTAAAATCCCCTGATGGACAGGGCGCAGCCCCTCCATGCCGCAGAAATCCGACGGGCGCAGAAGGGTGGGCGGCTTGGGCAGCTCCACCGCGCCGCAGTCCTCCAGCAATCCCGCCACAAATTGGGAGCAGAAATAGTGGTGCCGCCGCTGGAGGGACAGGTTGAACCAGCAGGCCAGAACCCCCAGCACGCTGTAGTGGTACTCCTCCCGCCGGACGTACATGGTGCGCAGCTTTTGCCGCAGGCGCAGGTAGGTCTCCTCGCTCACCCTCAGCTCATACAGGCAGCAGGGCACGGTCCAGCGGTATACCGTGACCTGTTCCTCCACTAGACCGGCGGGGAGGGCCAGATAGCGGTATTTCCGGGCAAAGCTGTAAAAAGGACCGTCGGGGCCGTCCAAACCGATGGAGGCGTGGGTATAGCTGTCCTGGGTGGCAAGATGAATCAGCCGTGAAAACCAGGTTCCAGATCTGGTTAATAATATGTAGATGGTGCGTTCTTCCATAAAAATCCCTCCAGAACAGACTGTATGGCGGGGCGGGCCGCCGAAATAAAGTGGCCGGCAGCTGAGCGTTCTCTGTTTCATCTGTTTTACAATATAGCAGAGAAACTCTAAAAACCCCTGAACGAAAGATTAAGATTTCCTGAAATTTGTTGCGGCCGCTTAGGGCTTGTTTGAAAAATGTCAAAACGCCCAAAGGACGGCTCTTCCGTCCCCATGCTTCCCCAATTTTTCTTGAAATACACCCAGTATTCCTGCGAAAAATTGTGTTTGCCTGGCAGCGAAATCCCTCGTCGTTGAGCATGTTTCCATGTTTCAAACAGCGCCTAATGTAAACCGCAAAAAGTAATGGTTGACAAGTGGGCACACGAAATGTATACTACTAATCGAAAACGGTTTACTGACCAGTGACAGAAAGGATGAAATTTATGGAAACCAAAATAAGCAGCAACGTCTATCCCCTGGCCATGACCGCCGTAATGGCGGCGGTGATTGCGGTGGTCGCTCCCTTTTCTATCCCGGCCTGGGGCGAAGTGTCCTTCACTTTATGTACCTTTGTGCTCTATCTGTCCCCCTATATTTTGGGGTGGAAGAGAGCGGCGATAGCCACTTTGGTCTATATTCTGCTGGGCATGGTGGGTATGCCGGTGTTCAGCAATTTCAGGGCCGGCCTAGGCGTGCTGGCCGGTCCCACCGGGGGTTATATCCTGGGTTACATCCCTATGGTTATTATCGGCGGCCTGTTTATAAAAGTGTTCCCCAAAAATCGGGCGATTCATCTGGGCGGTATGATTTTGGCCACCGCCGTGCTTTATGCCTTCGGCACCCTCCTGTTCTGCCTTCAGACAGGCTCCACCCTGGAGCATGCGTTGTGGGTCTGTGTGATCCCATTCATCCCCTTCGACCTGGGGAAGATGGTGATTGCCACCGGCCTGGGCCCCGTCCTGCGGGAGCGGCTGATGCAGGCCAATATTCACCCGGAGGGCTGAGCATTTTTTCTCCTCTTTACACCCCGCCGTCTCAGATTTGTTTTGAGGCGGCGGGATTTTTTCTTGCCTTTTAGGAAAAAGGGAAATATAATAGTGAGGAAAAAATTTTTTTGAATGTGCGATAAAATCCCCTTTTCGCGCGTTCCATATTTGACAGGAGAAATGGACTATGCTGGCTGCCTTGAGCGTCCAGACAACCGAAGAGGAGAACGGGCGCCGCAGCCGGGAGCTGGACTGGCTTCTGCTCCGGACAGGTCAGGGTGACCGGGAGGCCTTTGCCCAGCTGTACAGCCTGACCCGGGGTGCGGTATACGCGCTGGCACTGTCCCTGCTGAGCGACACCCAGGAGGCCCAGGATACGGCGCAGGACACCTTTGTCAAGGTGTGGGAGAATGCCCCCGCCTACCGCTCCCAGGGCTCGCCCATGGCCTGGCTGCTCACCATCACCCGTAACCTGGCCCTGACCCGCCTGCGCCAGAGCGGACGGCAGACCACCTTGGACGCAGAGGAGTGGAATGCCATCCCCGCCACCCTTCCAGCCGTTACTTCCGAGGACCGGGTGGTCCTTCAGGAGGCGCTGGCCAGGCTGAGCGGAGAAGAGCGGCAGATTGTGCTGCTCCACGCCGTCACAGGGCTGAAACACCGGGAGATTGCCCAATTATTGGAGCTTCCGCTGTCCACTGTCCTGTCCAAATACCACCGCGGGCTGAAAAAGCTGAAAGCCCTGATGAAAGGAGAGGATCCCCTATGACTGACCGGGAATTGGAACAACTGCTGGCCAACGCCGTCAACCGGACCGTCCCTAACGACCTGGACGCCATCCTCTCCCGCTGCGGTGCGCAAAATGGGAGCGTGACAGAGATGAAAGAGCTGCAATCCAACCAAAATATCATTGATGTGGAGGCCACCGAGGTAGCGCCCAGGAAAAAGCTGCGCCCTTGGCTGGCCGCCGCCTGCGCGGCCCTGGTGCTGCTGGGAGCCGGGGGCGGCGGGCTGATCTATCAGCAGAGCTACGCTGTGGCCAGTGTGGTATCCCTGGACGTCAACCCCAGCATCGAGCTGAAGGTGAACCGGGGTGAGCGGGTGATCTCCTGCACCGCCCTGAACACCGAGGCGGCGGCCGTCCTCTTCGACATGGACGGCGGGGCCGACCTGAAAGGAACCAAGGTAGACGTGGCGGTAAACGCCATCGTGGGCGCTTTGGTGCGGGAAGGCTATCTGGACAGCATCTCCTCCGCCATCCTCATCTCGGTGGAGGACAACGACCAGGCCCGGGCCCAGCGGCTCCAGGCAGAGCTGGTGGCCTCGGTGGACGGGGTCCTCCAGGCCCAGGCCCCGGGCACCTCCGTGCTGAGCCAGGTGCTGGACGCAAACTCCCCCGCCACGGAGTATATGACCTTTAACAGCGGCCTGTCCGCCGGGAAAGCCTCCCTGGTCCACAAGGTCATGGAGATGAACGGCACCCTGGCCCTGAACAGCACTGACGCCTTCGACAAGCTGGCCGCCCTCTCCGTGGAGGAGCTGAACGACCTGTTGGAGGCGGGAGAGACACGCATCCCTATCGGCAAGCCCGCCGCCGCCCTGGCGGTAGAAGAGTACGCAGGAACAGCGGCCCTCAACTCCACTACCACCGACGTGGACCCGGAGCTGGACGAGAATCCCCCCCACTACGACGTGGAGCTGAAAACCACCTGGGGAAATTTTGACTACATGGTGGACGCCTTTACCGGGGAGGTGCTCAGCGGCCAGAAGGACGTGCTGAATGCCGCCGGCTCCGGAGGTCAGGGGACGTCAAAGTTCCCCGACGGCTCCGAAAATCAGAGCACAGCGAATCCCATGCTCACCGAGACTCAGGCCTACAACGCTGCGGCGGAGCACTGCGGCAAGCAGTACCCCGCTCTGAGCGGCTACAATGTATTTGATATTGTCACCAAACTGGACTGGGACAACGGCCGTCAGGTCTATGACGTGGATTTCGTCATCAGCAGCTATGAGTTTGACTATGAGATCGACGCCTATACCGGCAAAGTGCTGAAATGGGAGACCGACTACAGAACGCCCGCCGCCCCCGCCCCGGCGCCGGAGACGCCCGCCCCCGGCGCGGCTGTCTCCTCCGACCAGGACGTGGGGGAGGAGGCCGCCAAGCAGGCCGCGCTGAACAATGCGGGGCTGTCCGCCGCTGATGTGACCAACTGGAAGGTGGAGCGTGAGTGGGACGACGGCCGGCTGGAGTACGAGCTGGAATTTTGGTGCGGGACCACCGAGTATGACTGCACGGTAGACGGCTACACTGGTTCCGTCTTGAAATGTGGGATCGACCACCACGGAAACAGCAGCTCCGGCCACCACAGCGACTCCCATCACAGCCAAACCAGCACAAATACCTCAGCAGCTTCCGACATCGGCCAGGAGGCAGCCAAAGCCGCCGCCCTGACTCACGCCGGGGTAAGCGAGAGCCAGACCACCAAGATGAAGGTGGAGCGGGACTGGGACGATGGCCGGCTGGAGTACGATGTGGATTTTCGTGTGGATCGCACGGAGTATGAATACACCATCGACGGCGCCACCGGAGCCATCCTGGAGTATGAACTGGATACAGACTAAAAAGAGCGCCATAGGCGCTCTTTTTTATGTCGTTTCGGCGGCCCGCTTCATTATCGCCAGGTTTTCCCGCAGCCGCTCGTTCCCCGGCTCCAAGGCCAGCGCCTCTCCGGCCTCCGCCGCTGCCTCTGGATAGGCCCCCGTTTTATAGAAGGCTATAGCCCGCAGATCGTGGGGCAGGCTGCCCCAGGCCGAGGCCTCACAGATATAGCTTCTGGGGCGGACGGTGATGGCCAGGGCGCAGGCGGTAAAGTAGAGCACCCCTTCCCACTCCCCCTGCTCATAGAGCATAAGGGCCAGGTCCATATAGGGCTCCCGCAGGTGGGGGGCCTCAGTGATGGCCCGGAGATACCAGTCCCTGGCCTGGTTTCCCTCCCCCTTGTTCCAGTAGGATTTGGCAATGTACCGCATGGAGGCCGCCCGCTCGTCCCGCCAGACGGCGGTAGGCATATTGAGATGGCTCTTCAATGTCCGGATGCAGTCATCCCAGCGGCCCCGATACATGTATTCCCGGCCCAGGTAATGTACATTGCGGTCGTCCTCCGGTGCCTCCCGCACGGACAGCTCCAGCAGAGGCAGATACTGCCCCCGGGATTTGGCCGGGTCCGGGTGGTGATCCAGCTGAACCTCCTCCGCCATAACCATCGGCCCGGGGTTCCCCTCCCCCACCCACTTCAGCACCTCGTGAACAGGATGGACCCACTGGTATCCATGTCGGGCATGGATTTTTTCATACCAGAACACCACCCCCTCGGATCCGTCCGTGTTGAACGACCAGGTGTAGCGGTAGGAGGCCTGTCCCGCCCCCGGCACCCACACCCGCTCCAGCGCTTCCCGCCAGCCAGGATGAAACACCTCGTCCAGATCGGTACACACGCAGATCTCCACATCCTCCGGGACAAGCTCCAAGGAGCGGTTCCGAGCCGCATCGAAGCGCCAGGGAGTAATCGCCTCCACTGTCACCTCCGCCCCGCGCTCCCGCAGGCGTTCCACCGTTTCGTCGTCGGATCCGGTATCCAGCACCACCACCTGATCCGCCTCACCCATAGAGTCCATCCAGCGCTCCGCGAACTGCTCCTCATTTTTGCAGATGGCATAGACACACACTTTATACTTTCCCATAAGAGCCTCCTTTTAAAAGGCCGGCGCTCCCGAATCGGGAGCGCCGGAAAACCCGGATCAGGTCGCGATGACGCCGGCAGTCCTCAGCGCAGCCAACAGCTCATTGATCTTGTCCACGATCTCTGGAGTACCTGCGCCTGCGTCCAGATCAGCTACAGCGGGACCTGGGGTAATGGCGGGGCCGGCAGGGCCAGTGGGACCTACAGCACCAGCAGCGCCGGTGGCACCAGTGGCACCAGCAGGGCCAGTGGGGCCTACAGGACCGGCAGGGCCTTGCGCACCAGTAGCACCGGTTGCGCCGGCT
>JAAWLY010000141.1 GCA_022798155.1 Lawsonibacter sp.
GTGCCGGTCGTAGCCGGGGACGGGGCACAGGAATTTCACCTTCTCCTCCTGGGACCAGGGCTTCTCGCTGTGGAGCAGGCCGTTGGACCAGGCCTTGGCCACCAGGTCATACATCATATTCAGGCTGGAGCTGCCCCCCACAAAGCACTGCTCCGGAGTAACGTCCAGCACATCCGCCCAGTATCGCCGGGCGCAGGGCATACCGGCCAGCTCGCCGTAGTTCCGGGCATCTACCCCGTCCATCACGCAGTCGTCGAAGTCCAGGACGGTCAGCAGCCCCCGGGACAGCTCCAGCTGCTCCAGGCTGGGCTTGCCCCGGGCCATGTTCAGCTTTAGGCCGCTGGCTTTCCACTGTTCAAATTCCTCTTTGACGCTTTCATATACATAGCTGCTCATTTGATTTGATCTCCTCTCAACATATTCCAGTTTTACGGCCCAATCCTGCTTTCATCCCAGAGCCGCGGGATCTTGTTCCTCTGTTTCCTCTGCATTATACCATATCGGCCCAGTCATGGCAAGGTCATTTTGCAATTTTTCCGTCAAAAGTGCAGTGGTGAAAACTGTCTATTTTCCCCAAAGCAGCCCTTGGTTTTCCCCGCTTTCCAGCTCGTTCTGGCATTCATCTATTTTTCTGTGAGTAATATGTCATCTGGTTGACGCTTTTGCAATTTTTCCTTCAAACCAAACGATCCGCGGCGTCCAAGCTGAACGGAATCCCGTCTCTTGTCTTCACTTGCTGCGCTTCAACAGCTCACAGGTCATCTCATACACCAGCTTAGTGGAGGGGACGCTCAGCTGCTCTTTCACCGAGTGGACATCATGCAGCTCTGGGCCGGCGGACACCGCGTCCAGTCCAGGGATCTTCTCGATGAATACGCCGCACTCCAGCCCGCCGTGGGTGGCCTCAATCCGGCCCTCCCTGCCGCTTACCGCCTTCCAGGCGGCCAGGATATCGTCCCGCAGCACCGACTGCTTGGCATACTGCCAGCCGGGGTAGTTTCCCCGCTCTGACACAGTGCCCCGGGCGCTGGCCACGATGGCCCGCACCTTCTGGGCCACCATCTCCTTCTGGGAGGCGATGCAGGAGCGGATGGAGATGCTGAAATGCAGGCCGTCGGGCTCCAGGCCCATCACCCCCAGGTTCAGGGAGGTCTGCACCAGCCCGGGGAAGTCCACGTTCATGGCCTGCACCCCCTGGGGCAGCATCAGCAACGTGCGGAGCATCCGGAAGGTGACCTTAGGGGACAGAGCCTTGTCCAGTCCGACGGGCTGACAGGCGAGGGTTATGCCGTCGTCCACTCCGGCGTACTCGTTTTTTAGCACCTGGTCAAACTCCTGGATAAACGCCTCGAAGGCGGCGGCCTGGTCCGCCGGGACAGCCACTTTGGCCTGGTTGCCGGAGCAGATCACGTTGTCAAATCTGCCGCCGCGGATATCGGCCAGCCTAAGCCCCTCCACACGGCCCATGGCGGTGTAGAGCACCCGGCCCATCACCTGGTTGGCGGAGGCCCGGCCCTTGTGGATTTCCCCGCCGGAGTGGCCGCCCAACAGCCCGCCGACGGTAACCGAATAGCCGCTCTCCCCGTTCAGCGGCGTCTGGTCTCCCGCCAGGAAGCAGTCCAGCCGCATCCCACCAGCGCAGGAGACGGTAAAGACCCCCTCCTCCTCCGAGTCCAGGTTGACCAGCTTCTTCCCCTTCAGATCGGCGCAGTCCAAGGCAAAGGCTCCGTCCATGCCCACCTCCTCCTCAACGGTAAACACCGCCTCCAGCGCGGGGTGGGGCAGGGTATCGTCGGCGAGAATGGCCAGAATCATGGCCACCGCAATGCCGTTGTCGCCCCCCAGGGAGGTCCGGTCCGCCCAGACCCACTCCCCGTCGGTGACCAGGTCCAGGCCCTCCTTGGCCATGTCCTTGGGGTTGTCCTCCGTCTTGACGCACACCATGTCAATGTGCCCCTGGAGGATGACCGGGTCGGCCCCCTCATAGCCGGGGGTGGCCCCCTTCCAGATGACCACATTGTTGACCTCGTCCTGCCGGTATTTCAGCCCCAGCTCCCGGGCAAAGGACACGCACAGATCGCTGATCTGCTTGGTGTTGTGGCTGCCGTGGGGGACGGAGCACAACTTTTCAAAATACTCAAATACCTTCTTGGGCTCCAGCCCGGATAACACTGCCATATGATTTTCCTCCTAAATTCCATGGTTTTTTTGCCGTTTCCTCATTTGGATTTGCTCTTAGTATACCACCGGGACGGTTAAAAGGCAACAAAAACCGCCCCGCTGCAGCAGCGGAGCGGTTTTGTGGCTGTTAGATATCTCCTATACCCAGGTCGTCCTCCAGACCCAGGCCATCGCCCAGACCGAACTCGTCGCCGGTACCGGGTTCCTCCTCTTCAGGCTCCTCCGTTACAAGGGGCACGAACTCAGAGAACCACGCCTCCTCGGGCAGGCCGGCCAGATAGGCGGGCAGATTGATTACGATACCGTCCACACTGTAGGGCAGCTTGATGCTGACCTCCTGCGTCCAAGGCTCATCGCCCTTGTTCTCGGTGACCTCCAGGGTCATTTTAAAGTTCTGGCCGATCCAGATGGACATACCCCGGTCCCGCTTGCCCAGCTTGGCCACTTCCTCGCCCTTGACGGTGACCACGACCCGCTCATAGGCCTTGTAGTCCTGGCCCTGGTAACCCTCCAGGGTCTTGTTGTCAAAATAGACGGTGTGGCCCCGGCCGATAACCATCATGCAGCCGGCAACCGCAGCCAGAATCAGCACAGTCAGAAGGATGAACAGGATCCTGCGTTTTGATTTCATGCCGCTCCCTCCTCCTTCTGCGCCTGAGCCAGCTCCCGGCCGGCCTTGCTCTTGTTCATCCGCTTTTTGGCCTCATACATAATCAGGGCGATGGTGATGATGCCGTAGGACATGAACACCCGGAAGTATTCGCCCACCATGGAGTCGCCGGTGATAAAGCCGCCGGCGTTGGGGGCCACGATGAACATCAGGTGGAACAGAATTACCCCCAGAAAGGCGTTTCCGATGGAGGCCTTCTCCACCGAGGCGCCGCCGATAAGCAGAGCCGCGATGCAGAACATGCCAATCTGAGCGTGTCCGGTGTAGGTGGGCAGGTTGCCCATGTTTTGCAGGTAGATGACCATGCCGATGCCGGCAAAGACAGTGGACATCATAATGGAGATCAGGCGGGTGCGGTCCACCTTGATACCGGCGGCTCGGGCCACCTCCATGTCCTGGCCCACGGCCCGCATGTCCTGGCCCAGCTTGGTGCGCCGGAACCAGACGATGAACAGGCAGAATACCCCCACCAGGAGGAAGGTGAGTATCGGAATCTTCACGCCCTTGATCCGGATGGCCAGCAGGTCGTCCAGGCACTGGCGCATATTCAGCAGGCTCACCGTGTTCCGGATGCCGTAGCCCCGGGGGAGCATAATGCTGGCGTGGGCAATGGGGATGATGGAGCCCATAATATACAGCACGATCATCTGGTAGATGCCGTTGCCCATGAAGAAGTTCAGGATATAGCCGGTAATCATCTCCCGGCCCTTGGCCATGTTCAGGATGGTGCCGCACACCAGGCCCAGAATCGCGGAGAAGGGGATGGACAAAATCATGGCCAGCACCACGCCGGGGATGCCCCAGATCTGCCAGTCCGCCACCAGAATAATAGCCAGCTCCGCGCCCATGGCCCCCAGGGTCATGGCGAAGTTCATGCCCATGCCCGCCATAATGGGGAAGAGCAGGCAGAGCACCAGGAACAGATTGCGGCCCATGCGGGTGATAATCTCGTTCATCAGATAGCTGGGGGTAAAGCCGGCCATGGGAATAAAGATGGCGCAGATGATGATGAACATGATGGGCACGGCGTTGTTGCGCGCCAGCTCCACAGCGTGCTTGTTCAGAGGGATATTATTTTTTTTACTCATTTCGTTCCCTCCTGCTTTCTGGTCAGGGCGTAAAGGATCATACCGTTGGAGACGATATTCCGGATGACCTCGCTCATATCCATGTGGACCATGGCGTTCATAACCGTGGGGGTCAGGGTTACCATGCCCTGGAACAGGATGGTGCCGATGATCACGTTGCCGATGGTGGCCTTGTTCACCAGCGCACCGCCGATGAGGATGGCGGACACGGTGGGCAGGGTCAGGTTGTTGGGGGCGTTATACAGTTGAAGGAAACCGAAGCCCTGCTGATAGATCAGGATGCCGATGGCGCCCAACCAGGTGGACATGACCACGGACAGGGTCCGGATTTGGTCCACGTTGATACCCGCCGCCCGGGCAAAGTTGGGGTTGGAGCCCACCGCCGTCATGGCGGTGCCCGTCTTGGTGTGGAGGAAGGCCCACATCAGGAAGGCCAGCAGGGCGAAGACCAGTAGAGAGCCGGTGGGGATCTTGATATATTCCAGCCAGCCCAGGCTGATTCCCTGGCTTTTTGCGATTGCCTCAAAGTCGAGCTTTAAAAAGTTGGCCAGCACCTGGTTATAGAAGCCATCTAGGGAGATGGTGGGCCGCAGGCCGTTGGCCGACAGACCGTACACCATGGTGGGGCTGTTGTAGGGCAGCAGCAGCCACATCATGCACATAAAGGAGATGATGGACAGGCCCACATAGGTGGCGATCATCATCTCGCCGCCCTTGATTTTGTTCAGCAGCCAGCCGTAGCCCAGGCCGAACACCACCGCGAAGGGGGTGGCGATGAGCATGGCCATCAAAAAGCTCACCAGACCCCCAAAGCGCTCAAAGCCCAGCTGGATGGACAGGGTGCCCCCCAGCAGGCCGGCAATGACCCCCAGAGGCAGGCCGAAGTTCAGTCCGCAGCCCGAGTGGATCATAGGCACCATGGCCAGCACCAGCACCGCGTTCCAGCTGAAGCGGTTGATGACGTTTGTGATCTGCATGGGGAGGTTGACGCCCACAAAGGGGGTCATGATAAACAGCAGCAGCAGAAAGCCGGTGATAATCATCCGGGGCACGCCGTAGTCCGCCACCATTGCCTGCAGGGGGGTCATCTGCGCCTTTTCCAGCTCTGTAGCTTGGTGCGCAGACAGAACATTTTTCATTTCATCGTTGAATTTGGATGGACTGTTCAAATTATGGTCTTTTTTCTCACTCATTACGCCCCACCTCCTTATATAACCTGGCTGACCATCAGCAGGCCGAACTCCTCCGAGGAGGCGGACGCGGGCAGGATGCCCGCCACCCGGCCGCCGGAGACGATGGCAATGCGGTCACAGGTCTGCCGCAGCTCCTCCAGCTCAGAGGAGATCATCACCACTGTGACACCGCTGTCCCGGTTGAACTGCCGCAGCGACTCCAGCACCAGGGCCTTGGCGCCCACGTCGATGCCCCGGGTGGGCTCCGACACAAAGAGGAACTTGGGCTCCAGGGCAAAGGCCTTGGCCAGACATACCTTTTGCTGGTTGCCGCCCGACAGCTCCTTGGCCTTCTGCTTAGAGCTGGTGCACCTGATTTGCAGCTCGTCGATATATTTCTGGGTCACCTCGCGGATTCCCTTCTCGTCCCGCCACTTAATCAGACCGCCCAACAGCTTTTTCAAAAATTTCTCGTGGATCTGCATGGCGGGGAAGGCCACGTTCCACTCCAGGCTCTCGTCCAGCAGCAGGCCCACCTCCCGCCGGTCCTCCGACACAAAGGCCAGT
>JAAWLY010000142.1 GCA_022798155.1 Lawsonibacter sp.
TCCTTGTCCAGACTGAGGGCGTAGAACTTTTCGCCCTCAAACCACAGCCCGGTCAGGCCGATCTCATCACAGGCCAAAAGAATTTCCCCTACCGGGGATTGATAGGCGCTGGTATACTGCATCCCGCTATTCCCCCTTAAACCATAAATTCACCACAGCATAGCTGCGCCAGGGCCTCCACCGCTCCGCCAGAGCCAGCAACTCCTTGGCGGACCTGTCCGGCAGGGCGTGTTTTACCCCCGCATCCGTCTCCAGAAAGGCATCCGGCCAGCCCATGGTACGCATGGCTACATACTGCGCCGTCCAGCCGCCGATGCCCCGAATGGCTTGCAGTTTCTCCATCTCCCGCTCCGGGTCGGCACTCTGGTCAAGCTGAATCTCGCCCCGCTTCAAGCCTTCCGCCAGAGCGCGGATGCAGGTGGAGCGGGCGGCGATCACCCCCAGCGTCCCCAACCGCTCCTGGATGCTGTCTCCCAGGGCTATAATGTCCGCCGCCGTGGGGAAGGTGCAGGTCAGGCCGTCTATGCCGGTTTCCACAGGCGTTCCCAGCTTCGCCGCCATGCGCCTGGCCAGAGTGCTGGCCGCTTTTACGGTGATCTGCTGGCCCAGGATGGCCCGCACCGCCGTCTCAAATGGCTCGAAGCACCCCGGAACCCGCCGCCCCTTGACGCAGAGGCCGGGCTGAAGCTCATCCATGACCTGGAGGACCGCATACACCGCGTCCGGGTCGCAGTAGAGGTCGAACAGCCGCCGGATACGGGAGAGGATCTGTGACAATACCGGGATCAGCGTGTCGCTCATGGTGACGTTCAGCCCGTCCTTTTTGGGGTGGCGGGACACCTGGACCCACCCGGCGCAGGGCTTTCCCGTCCGGTCCGGCAAGCGGACGGCCCGGTAATACCGGCCCTTCTCCACCTTCTCCACGCCCTGGATTGCCCTGCCTGCCAGAAACTCCAGCATTTCCTCCCAGCGGTAGGGCGGGCGGTAGCCCAGCGTCACCGTGATGGACCCGGTGTGCTTCTTTCCCTCGGAGGCCCGTTTCCGCAGGGCGGTGGGGGACAATTTATACTGCTTCTGGAACAGGTCGTTCATTCGGCGCAGGCTCCCGAATCCCGCCGCCATCGCCACCTCCAGCACAGACAAATCGGTATCGGTCAGCAGATTCTTCGCCAGCAGCAGGCGGCAGGTCTGTAAATACTGCACCGGCGTGACATGGTACTCGTCCAGAAACACCCGCCGCAGATGCCGGTCCGTACAGCCCAGTCTTGCCGCCAACTGCTCCAGGCTCTGCCCGTTCCCGCAGTTTTCATCCAGTAGCCGCGCCGCTTTCCGCGCCAGCGCCGATGTGGCGTCCACAAGAGAATTTCCCGGCGCAAGCTCCGGGCGGCACAGCAGGCAGGGCCGGTAGCCCGCCTGTTCCGCTTCGGCGGCGGAGGAAAAGAAGGTACAGCTTGACCGCTTGGCCTGTCTCGCCCAGCAGACGGGGCGGCAGTAGACCCCGGTGGAGGAGATCCCCACGAAGAACCGCCCGTCAAACCGGGTATCCTTGGCCTTGAATGCGGTATACAGCGCGTCATCCCGCTCGGCTAAATCCATAAAGCCACCCCTTTCGCCACTATGATAGCGCACATCGCGCAGAATGTCTCGCCATTATCGGACGAGGTATTTCTTTTTTTGCTCAACTCCTCGGATGGGATATTATCATATAATCGGAAGAATTACAGCACAATAATCTTCAACTTTTATCGGCATATCGTCAAATTAAATTCCCTATTCCTCAATCCCCGTCTGCTCCCCCTTGCGGTAATCCCGAGGTGACAGCCCCGTTTTTTCCCGAAAGCATTTCCCGAAATGGCTCACCTGACGGAAGCCCACGCTGGCGGCGATCTCCCCCACAGGCTTATCCGTCTTTTTCAGCAGCTCCGCCGCCTGGGACAAGCGATACTCCATCAGATATTTATAGGGGGTTGTGTCCATCGTCTGGTGAAAACACCGCAGGCACTCCGCCTTGCTGACATCGGCGCTTTGCGCCAACTGCTCCAGCGTTACGTCCTCAGCATAATGTTCTCTAATATAGTCTAAAAACAGCCGCATCCGTTTTGCGGCGGCGCTGACGGCCTTTGGCTGGGGCAGCGCCATATTTTTCTGCATGGTCAGCCACAGCGCCGTCAGATGGGTCAGCACCTCATAGGGATAAAATTCATCCTTCATCTGCTCTAGCCGGGACAGCTCACGGAGCCGGGACAGGCAGTCCTCCTGCCAGTCTCCAACGCCGGACAGGTGGTAAAGCGGCAGGTTTGGGTTCTCTGTGATCCGCTCCACCAGAGCGTGGGCAGGACTGTCCGGGTAAAAGGTGAGAAAGTGGGCGGGGAAGATGAAACTCTTGTAATGACAGTTTCCACATTGTCGGACCCGGTGAACAATCTCCTTGTTGATAAATACGCCCTCCCTGCGGCTGACGGTCACGGAGCTTTCCAGCATATCAATGGCGATCTCGCCATCCAGCACATAGATGAACTGCAAATCCTCGTGCCAGTGCATCACCAAAAAGCCGGGATTTCGAGGAAAGCTGTGTTCATTGACCACATCCAGGACCAGATATGGGAAGCTGCTGCCCGCATTCAAATTGACGGAATTTAAGAAGTTTTTGCTTTTCAAAAATTGCCCCTCCTTTTTGATTGAAGATATTGCGATAATATCAGAAGATTATATAATATTTACAAACGGAATTGATGATATTATCATAAACACTAAAAGGCAACTTGTCAAATGCTGTTTGGGGAAAGGAAACAACAAAAATGAAACCGGAAAATATGCAGACGATTCAGCAGGCATTTACACAGCAATCCATGCAATTTGAATCTTCCGACATGAATTTTACGAACAAGGACTATCTGGCCTATACGGTGTCCCGCATCATGCCCTGCACCACCGACCATGTGCTGGAGGTGGCGGCAGGGACCTGTGCCTGCGGACGGGCGCTGGCCCCGCTGGTGGGGACCGTGACCTATTTGGATATGACCCCCGCCATGCTGGAGGTTGGCCGCCAGGAGGCGCGGAAGCAAGACCTGGATAATATATCGTTTGTCCAGGGCTGCGCGGAGGAACTGCCGTTTCTGGATCACAGTTTCGACATGGTACTCTCCCGGCTGGCGTTCCACCACTTTGCGGAAGTGACCCAGCCCTTCCGAGAGATGGTCCGTGTCCTGAAACCGGGCGGCAAGCTGGTGCTGATTGATATGGAGGCGGCGGCAGAGGATTTGCGGATCACAGAGGACGCCATTGAAACGCTGCGGGACCCTTCTCACGTTCGCAATCTGAGCAAAGCGGAAATCGTTGGGTTATTCACAGAAAACGGTCTGGCCGTCACGGTCTGCGAGAGTACGCCCATCCTCGTATCCCTGACCGCCTGGATGGAGCTTACCAAGACGCCGGAGCAGGTACGGCAGGAAATCGTTGACCATATGCGGACGGAACTGGACGGAGGACCGCAGACCGGCTTTGCCCCATACCAGACGAAGGATGGCATTTTCTTTCGTCAACGCTGGCTGCTGACCGTGGGTGCAAAAAGTGATGGAGAAAATTGAAAAGCTGACCCTGGGGCTTTATCCAACGCCGTTGCAGGAATTATCCGGTATGAGTGAGCTGCTGGGCGGCGGCAAACGGCTTTTCCTCAAGCGGGAGGACCTGTGCGGCATTGGCCTGGGAGGAAATAAAATCCGAAAGCTGGAATACCTGCTGGCGGAGGCGCTGGCCCAGGGCTGTGACTGTGTTGTGACAGGGGGCGGCTCTCAGTCAAATCAAACCGTTGCCGCCGCTGCCTGTGCAAACCGGGCTGGGTTGGAAACACATCTGATCGTCCCCGCCAGCACCGGAACAGTCACAAGGGGGATCGCGGAACTGCTTGGAACGGTCCTTCACGAAGTGGACAGCTCCAACGATCTGCAAAAGGGCATCCGGGCTGTGTCGGCGGAACTGCGGAGGCAAGGAAGGTTGCCGTACATAATCCCGCCCGGCGCCTCCACTACTTTGGGCGTTTTGGGTTATGTGGACGCCATGCGGGAACTGTACGATCAGGTGGAGGACCTGCGGCTCCATGTGGATCATGTGGTGTGCTGCGGCGGCACTGGGAACACCTACGCGGGGGTTGTCCTGGGAACAAAGCTGTATAGCCCGTCTACAACGGCCATTGTGGTGTCGATTGGGCGGCGGTTCTGCCATAAGAGTACCCTGTGCGGCATGGTGCGGAAAGCAGAGGCCCTGATGGGCTGTCGCTCTGATGTGACTGAGGATGATATGCACATTCATTTCTGCGGCGGAAAGGGTCTGGGGGTCCCATCGCCAAAAGGAAAAACCGCCATGCAGTACATGGCGGCGAAGGAGGGAATTTTTCTGGATCCGGTCCACACAGGCAAAGCCTTTGCCGGGTTGCTGGACTTGAATCAGGACGGGGCTTTCCGGGATGGAGAAGTGATCGTGTTTATTCACACCGAAGGAACTGCGACGCTGTTTAACAGCTTTGTTTGAATTACGGAGGAAACACTATGAATTTTGATTTTACGACCATGCTGGACCGGCGGGGCATGGATTCTATCGCCGCCGGTATGAACGAAAATGACTTCTGGAGCATTCCCAAGGGGATCACAAAACCCGGCTTCGATAAAATCCCCATGTGGATCGCGGATATGAATTTTCCCACCGCGCCCTCTGTTACCCAGGCATTGGCAGGGCGTATCCAGCATCCCATTTACGGTTACTTCGTCCCCAGCGATGAATACTACGATGCCATCCTCTGGTGGCAGCGGGAGGTCCACGGCGTAGAGGGCCTGACCCGTGAGGCTGTCGGTTATGAAAACGGCGTGTTGGGCGGCATCACCAGCGCCCTGCGGGTGCTGTGTTCCGAAGGAGAGCCGGTGCTTGTCCATTCCCCAACCTATACTGGCTTCACCACGCAACTGGAGCGTAATGGTTTCCGCCTCGTTCTCAGCCCGCTGAAGCAGGACGCAGATGGCATCTGGCGCATGGACTATGAGGATATGGAGCGGAAGATCAGAGAAAGCCATATTCACACGGCGCTGTTCTGTTCCCCTCACAATCCCACCGGGCGGGTGTGGGAACGCTGGGAGCTGGAACAGGCGATGGAGATTTTTCGGGCCAATGATGTCTATGTGATCTCCGATGAAATCTGGGCGGACCTGGCTCTGTTCGGACACCGGCATATTCCTCTGCAATCCATTTCCGAGGATGCCAGACAGAGAACGATTGCGTTTTACTCCCCCTCCAAGACCTTTAATCTGGCTGGGCTGGTGGGCAGTTATCACATTGTCTACAACCGCTACCTGCGGGAGCGGCTGCGGCGGTATGGCTCATTGTCCCACTACAATGATATGAATGTCCTGTCCATGCGGGCGCTGATCGGCGCGTACCAGAGCGAGGGACGGCGCTGGATGGAGGAGCTGAAAAAGATACTGGAGCAAAATATCTCCTACGCCTGCGATTACATCCAGAATTATTTTTATGAGGGGATGGCCCGTTGCCATGACGGCGGGAATACAGCACGAGATGCCGTTCCCCGGCAGGGCAAGCGGCCAAATATTCGCTCAGATATTTCTGTT
>JAAWLY010000143.1 GCA_022798155.1 Lawsonibacter sp.
AACCGGCGGAGACATGGATCAGGTCCACCAGGTCCTCCAGGGCGTGGGCGATCTTGCAGCCCTCGGCCAGGTCGTAGCCGCCGTCGAAGAGCTCCGCCCCGCTCATCCGCAGCTCAATGGGGAAGCCGGGGCCTACCGCCGCCCGGACGGACTGGAGCACCTCGCGGGCAAAGCGGAGCCGGTTCTCGAAGGAGCCGCCGTACTCGTCCTCCCGGTGGTTGAAGGCGGGGGACAGAAACTGATTGACCAGCCAGCCGTGGCCGGCGTGGACCATGACCATCTGGAAGCCCGCCCGCTTGGCCAGGGCGGCAGTGTCGCCGTAGGCCCGAACAATGTCGGCGATCTGCTCCTTCGTCAGCGCCTTGACGGGGATACCGTCGGGCCGCACCCAGTCGCTGGGGCCAAACTGGGCCAAGCCCTTCTTTTTGTCCTTGTCCACTAAGTAGGTGCCGGCATATTGGCCGGAGTGGCTCAGCTCCACGCTGGGCACCGCCCCGTGGCGGGCTACAGCGTCGGCCAGGAAGGTCCAGCTGGCCAGGCAGCCGGGGGTTTTCAGATCCAGGTGGAACATGTGGGAGGCGTCGGTCTCCGGATGGACCACCAGCTCGCTGGCGGTGACCGCCGCCGCGCCCCCTTTGGCCCGCAGCTCGTAGAAACCGGGGGTCCGGGGCCCGACGCAGCAGTCAGCGGTGATATCAGTACCGCCCATGGGAGCGGAGAACATGCGGTTGCGGAAGTTCACCCTCCCCAGGGTGATAGGCGAACAGAGGTGGGGATATTTTTGTTCCATAAAAAGGTTCCTTTCTTTTGGTCAACGGGAGATATCTGCAGCGCGTTTCTGGTTTTTGGCCCGGTCTAAAAAGTCCAGGATGCGTCCGCACATCTCCTCGGATTTAAAATAGGGATCGCTGTGCCCCGCGCCGGGGACGATGCAGCTCACTACCCGGTCTGCTCCGGCCACCTCCCGGCAGCGCTGGATGAATTCCACGGTGTAGGTGTATGGGATCACGGTATCCGCCATTCCGTGGAGCGCCATGACCGGGGGCATATCGGGCCGGACGTGGGTGATAGGGGCGGCCAGGCGGCACAGCTCCGGGCTCTCCTCCACCAGCGCACCCAGGAAGATGGACTCGGCACACCTGGGGCCGGAGCGGTAGTTTACCGGCTCCAGGCCGATGGCGCGGAAGTCCTCCACAGTGGCGTCCAGGCGGCAGCAGGGGTACAGTGCCACCACGGCGTCCACCTGGTCGGAGATGGGGCTGTCGGGCTGACAGTCAAAGTAGGGGTCCCCCCGGGTCAGGGCGGTGAGAAGAGAGAGGTGGGCCCCGGAGGAGGAGCTCCACAGGGCGAAGAACTCCGGGTCCAGGGAGAGCTCGCCGGCGTGCTGGCGCAGGAAGCGCAGGGCCTGCCGGGCCTCCTGTACCTGGAAGGGGAATTTCTGCTCCCGACTGCTGACGCAGGCGAGGCTGGCAAAGGCATAGCCCCGGGCCACGGCGGTGTGCAGCGACCGGCCCAGATGGATGGAGGAGGGATGACCATAGTACCACCCGCCGCCGGAGATGTTGACAATGAGGGGAAAGGGACCCTCCCCGGTCTCGGGGTAGTAGAGGTCGAAGGGGCGCTGGCTGCCGTCAGGGGCGGTGTAGTGCAGACCCAACCGCTTTCTGGCGATGTCGGATACGTCCAGATCGCCGTCTTGGTGAGGGGTGGACAGGTAGTCGTTCATGAAAGTAATTCACCTCCGCTTTGACTCTGAAAGGCCTCTTGGAATATGGTCAAAAAGTCCTGGGTGCTGGGGGGGAGATAGGCCCCCTTGCGATAGAGCAGGCTGAACTCGTAGCCGGTGCCCGGAGTGTCGAGAGACAGGCAGCGGATATTTTGCGCCCCTCGGATGTAGGAGAGCATCACCTCTGGCGTGAAGGTGCAGCCCAGATCATTGGCCACCGCCTCCAGCGCGCCGTCCAGGGTGCGGGACTGCATGGAGATGGAGTAGGAAATTCGGTTTCCGTCCAGGATGCTGTCAGCAAACTGGCGGATGCGGTGGGATTTGCTCAGCAAAACGAAGGAGCAGCCCTCCAGCTGGCCGGGATGGACCACAGGATATTTAAACCGCTCGGAATGCTCCGCCGCCTGGACCAGGGGGTGGTCCTTGTGGACGGCCAGCACATACTCCTGTCGGGCTACAGGCAGATACTCAAAGCAGTCCCGTTTTTTGGTAATATTCACCGCGATGCAGTCCAGCTCCAGCTTTTCCAGCATTTCCTCCAGCTTGTCGCTGTTAAACTCGGTCAAAGTAAGGGCCACATTGGGGTATTTCTGCTTAAACTGGGGGATGACGGAGAAAATGGTGAAGGGCCGGCGGATGCCAGTGATCCCCACCCGGAGACGGCCCCGATCCATCCGGACGATGTCGTCCAGTTCAGCCCGCATGTGGGCCTGGATGGCAAAGATTTGCTTGATATGCTCCAGATAGCACTCCCCGGCGTAAGTGAGGACCATGCGGTTATCGATGCGCTGAAACAGGGCGATGCCCAGCTCTCCCTCCTCCTTTTGCAGAAAGCGGGTCAGGGCGGGCTGGGAGACCCCCAGCCGCACCGCCGCCCCGGACAGGGTTCCCTCCTGGGCGATGGCAAAAACATACTCATATTCTCGGTTCAGCATGACGGCACTCTCCTATCAATGCGGTTTCTGCCATTATAATTCGGCACACTCCTTTTGTCAAAAGGGCCGGACCACGTTTCCCGCGGTCCGGCCCTAAAGGTAAGGCTTTTGGATCAGAATTCCACGATCTCCATGCCAAACTCCCGGCGGAGGGAGCCGCAGATCCCTTTGTGGACCCAGTGAGTCAGGGGGTGGTCCACCACGCAGAAGCCGTGGCCCACCCGGGGCGCCACCACCAGCTCGCAGGGCACGCCGGTCTGGAGCAGGCGGACGGCGTAGTTGAGCCCGTCGTCCCGCAGGGTGTCGTACTCGCCCACCACAATGTAGTGGGGGGGCAGGCCCTCCAGGTCGGTGCAGTAGCCGGGGAAGGCGTAACAGGAGGGGGTCCCGCCGTCAAAGCCGCCCAGGTAGATGCACTCCGGGCTTTCCCGCTTGACGGGGGTGCCCAGGGCGAACTGAGGGTACTGCCGTTTTGAGAAGGTGTTCTCCAGGTTGAGCACCGGGCAGTTCAGCACGACCAGGGAGAGGTCAGGCCCGCCGTGGTCCCGGACATAGAGAGCCAGGGCGGCGCACAGATTGGCGCCGGCGCTGGTACCGTGGAGGGCGATGCGCTTGGGGTCGCCTCCCAGCTCCTCGCCGTGCTCACCCAGCCAGGTCAGGGCGGCGTAGCAGTCCATGAGAGGCTGGGGGAAGTGGATGCCGCCGGGGGCGGACAGCCGATAGTCCACGCTGACCACGATGGCGGGGGTGCCGGTGGCCAGGGCGATACAGCGGTAGTTGTCGATGTCCAGATTGCCCCCCACAAAGCCGCCGCCGTGAACCTCCATCACAATGGGGGCCTTTTCGGGCAGGCCGGCGGGGGTGTAAATCCGGATGGTCATGTCCTGGCCGTCGCCGCCGGGGATGGTGCGGTCCTCCATGGTCAGGCCCTCGGGCTTGGTGTACTCGCTGATCGACTTCCGCTGAGCCAGACGGGCTGCCTCCTGTTCCTCGGGGGTGCCGTGAGCGATAATTTGATACAGATTCAAATGGTATTCATATCCGGGGTATGCGATAGCTTCCATCATTGCCCTCCTGTGCTTAGCCCGCAGCGGCGGCCTGGGCGGCTGCGATCAACTCCATGGGCTCGTCGCCCACGGTCTGGCGGATCAGGTCATAGGCGGGCTGGGCGGCCTGGCGCATCTTCGCCAGATCCTCAGCGGTGAAGTCGATCACTTCCAGGCCGGCGTCCTTCATGGTCTGAAGGGCCTCGTCGTTGGCCTTAATGCTCTCCTCATACAGGAAGGGCTCATAGATCTCGGCCACCACCCAGTTGATCAGCTCCTGATAGTCGGCGGGCAGGCTGTTGTAGAAGTCCAGGTTCATGTACATACCGGACCACATGATAACGTGGTGGGTGTTGATGATGTACTTCTGCTGCTCATAGAGCTTGGAGGCCACGATGGTGTCGTAGGCATTCTCCTGGGCCTCCACCAGGCCCTGCTGCAGGGCGATGTACAGCTCAGAGAAGGTGACGGGGGTGGGGTTGCAGCCCCAGGACTGCCAGTAGGAGATGGCGATGGGGTTCTCCAGAGTGCGGATCTTCAGGCCGGCCAGCTCCTCATAGCTGCGCACCGGCTTGTTGGAGCTGGTCTCCCGAAAGCCGCCGGGGACGATGGACAGCATCTTCATGCCGATGCCGGCGTAGACCTCCTCGGTGTACTGGTACAGCTCGCCGGAGCGGTCCAGCATGGCCTTGGCCTGCTCATTGCTGTCCACCAGGTTGGGGCAGTCGAAGTAGGACAGGCTGGGGTCCACCAGGCCGCCGGTGGTGCCGGAGCTGATCTGGATGGTGCCCTCCCGCAGGGCCTGGTCGTTTTCAGGGACGGTGCCCAGCTCGCCGTTGGGGTAGAGGGTGACGGTGATGTTGCCGCCGGAGTACTGCTCCATGGCCTCCTTGAACTTCTCGGCGGCCTTGTGGCCGGCGGTGGTGACGGCGGCGTTGTGGGACCAGATCATCTCCACCTTGTCGGTGCTGGTGATGACGGGGGCGCCGTCGGGGTTGGGGGCGGGAGTGCTGGTGCCGGCGCTCTGGCTGGCGCCGCTGTTGTTGTTGGAGGCTGCGCTGCCGCCGCCATTGTTGTTGGCGGGGGCCTGGTTTAGGCAGCCGGCCAAGCTGAGGGCGAGGGCTGCGGTCAGGGCCGCGGCAAGGACTTTTTTCATTTTCATAATCATTTTCCTCTCATGATTTTGATTCTCCCAGCTTTTCCGAAATTCCGCCCCGCCGGGGCGGAACCGCGGAAGGCAGTTGGGCTTGATTTTATCCGGCACGCGCCGGGGGGTGACGGAAGAAGGGGATCATTAGCCCAGCAGCACCATGGAGAACTGGGGGATAAAGGTAATCAGCAGCAGGGCCGCCAGGAAGAAGCCGCAGGGAGCCAGCACCTTTTTGCCCAGCTCGCCGGCGGAGCTCTCCACCAGGGGGGCGGCCACGAACAGGTTGATGCCCACCGGGGGGCTGACCAGGCCGACGGCCAGGTTGGTCACCAGGATGATGCCGAAGTGGATGCCGTCGACGCCGAAGCTCTTGGCGGTAGCCAGCAGAATGGGGCCCAGAATGGCGATGGCCGAGGCGGTGTCCATAAACATGCCCATGATGAGCATGCAGATGGTCAGGGCGATGAGGAAGGTGTAAGGGCTGTGGAAGGTCTTGGTCAGCAGGTCGGAGATGAGAGCGGGGGCCTTGAGCAGGGAGAGCACCCGGCCAAAGGCGATGGCGAAGGCGATGAGCAGGCAGATGGGGGCGTAGCTCTTCACCGCCGACTTCATCTGCGACATCAGGTCGGACGGCTTCATAGTCTTATAGATGCACAGGCTGACAAACAGGGCGTAGAACACGGAGATGCAGGCGGCCTCGGTGGGGGTGGCCTTGCCGGAGTAGATGCC
>JAAWLY010000144.1 GCA_022798155.1 Lawsonibacter sp.
GCCCGGCTGACAGAAGAACTCCAGCTCCATCTGCTCAAACTCCCGGGTGCGGAAGATGAAGTTGCCCGGGGTGATCTCGTTGCGGAAGGACTTGCCGATCTGGCACACGCCGAAGGGCAGCTTCCGGCGGGTGGACCGCTGGACGTTGACGAAGTTGGTAAAGATGCCCTGGGCGGTCTCGGGCCGGAGGTAGACGGTGTTCTTGGCGTCCTCCGTGACCCCCTGGAAGGTCTTGAACATCAGGTTGAACTGACGGATGTCGGTCCAGTTGAATTTACCACAGGAGGGGCAGGCGATCTGATGCTCCTCTACAAAGGCCTTCATCTCAGCCTGGGACATGGCGTCCACGCTGTGGCCCAGGTCGAAGTTATTCTCCTGGCACCAGTCCTCAATCACCTTGTCGGCCCGGAAGCGCTCGTGGCACTCCTTGCAGTCCATCAGCGGGTCGGAGAAGCCCCCCACATGGCCGCTGGCCACCCACACCTGGGGGTTCATCAGGATGGCGGCGTCCAGGCCCACGTTGTAGGGGTTCTCCTGGACGAACTTCTTCCACCAGGCCTTCTTGACATTGTTTTTCAGCTCTACCCCCAGAGGGCCGTAGTCCCAGGTGTTGGCCAGGCCGCCGTAGATTTCCGAGCCGGCGAAGATGAAACCCCGGCCCTTGCACAGGGCCACAATTTTTTCCATGGTCTTCTCGCTGTTTTTCATTGTTTACACTCCTCTTTGTTAATATCAGTAGGTCCCGCCCAGGGGCGGGCCTTGGTCTGCCGCGTGTTGTCAGCCCTCCATCCCGGCAAAGTTGGGCCCGCCGGTCAGAGTGCCGGCCACGTGGAGGGAGTGACCTCCCAGAGAAGAGCAGCTCTCAAACCAGAAGTCGAAGCCGCCCTTGGTATCCACCTGAATGGCGTCCAAGCCCATCTCCTGAATCAGAGAGACAGGTTCCATCAGCTCAGCGGCGGCGTACCCTCGCACCCGCTGGTCCCATTCCGCCGCTGAGGCTAACAAAGCACGGGCCGTCTCCTGAGCGGCTTCCCACTTCTTGGGTCCAAGCCTGTCAAAGGTGAGCCGCGCCGGCCGCCCCAGCCAGTCTATCTCCCCCTGGAACCAGTCGTTCTCCCGGTCCAGGGTGAATATCCCCAAACCCTCCGCGTTCAGGACCACTGGCTTGTTCCGCCGTTTCAAAATCGCCTCCAGCTTTGGGTGGGCGGCCGGTTTCGGGGCGTCCATCAGCAGAAAGCGTCTGGCCTTCGTTTCATCCGCCAGAGGGCGGACCTGGCACTTGAGAATAGAGTTTTTAGGGGTTCGCTGGGTGTACAGATTCAGTATTTCCCGGGTGGCCAGAGCATTCAGCCAGAACTCCTCCCGGTGGATTTTCGGGTTTTCTTCCTCCGTCCAGGCGTTCAGCAGCAGCATGCCCAATCGGAGTCCCGTCCAGCCGTAGTTGGCTCCGCCGAAGGTGTCGTGGTTCGTAAGAACCAGGATGGTCATCTCTTCTGGGCGATATTTCACAGCGTAGTCCTCGAACTCCCGCTTTTGACTCTCATTCTCCCACGGTTCAAGTCGTTTTTCCGTCAATGGCTTCCCTCCTTAAAGCGCAAAAAACGCCCTGAGCCTCTCGGCTCAGGGCGAACAAAAATGTCCGTGGTTCCACCTGAATTCGTATCTGGCTGATACGCACTCTGACCCGGTAACGGCGGGGACCGGCGGGGCATTTCCTCCCCGCGCTCCAGGGGGCCTTCCCGTCACAGCTTCGGAGGGCTCTCACCGGCCGCCCTCTCTCTGATGCCCCGCTGCGGGGTACTGTTCCCTGTCAATGCTTTGTGATTGCTTATTGTATGCCAGTTTTCTCCCTCTGTCAAGGGGAATCTTAGCGGCTTTCAGCCTTTTTTCTTCTCCAGCTCCTTTAAATGCTCCCGGAGAACCAGGTTGATATAGCTGGACAGGGAGCGGTCCTCCAGCTCGGCCAAATATTTTACCCGCTCCAAAATAGGATCGTCAATGGTCAGGCTGATTTTTGTTTTCAATGGTTTCATCAATTTTCACCCATCGCTATAATACTATCAGACACGACTCTATCTTGACTTATCGCTTTTTATCGCCTATAATCGCCTTATTGGGGGGGGACGGTATTATGTTTTCCAATTCCTTTGAAGAAGCATTTGAGAAATTTCTGGAGACCCGGGAGTACGATGAGGCGGAAAACTATCTGTTCTGCCTCATGCGGAAGGCCTTTATTGCCGGCTGGCTGGCCGCCGGAGGGCAGCCGCCCACCGAAGCGAGAATCTTTCAGCTGTTCCCCTCCGGAAAAGAAAAATAAGAAAAACCCTGGAGCTTCATGCTCCAGGGCCTTGTTGTATTATCCCAGAAATTTCTCCAGGCACACCAGCTGCACGTCCGGGATGCCGTTGAAGACGCACGGGACGATCCCCGACTCCCAGTAGCCCAGGCGGGCGTACAGCCGCCGGGCGGCGGTATTTTTGGCGTTGGTGTCCATCCGGAGGTAGGGACAGCCCTGGGCCAGGGCGTAGTCCTCGTAGAAGCGGACGAACTCGCTCCCGCAGCCTCTGCCGGCAAAGGCGGGGTCCACCACCAGGGTGTGGAGCACCATCACCTGCTCATCGGGCGCGTCCGGGTACCGCCAGGGGGCGTCAGCGTACTCGGGCACCTGGTTCCGGTCAATCTTGGCCGCGGCGGCGATGACGCCCTCCCGCTCCAGGACGAACAGCGTCCCCGCCTCCAGGGCGTCCAGGGCGGTCTGCCGGGTGGGGTAGACCCCCCGAATCCAGCCAACCACCGCCCGTCCGCTCTCCTCCTCGGTTAAAATGCGGTCATAGATGGCAACAATCCCGGGTATGTCCTCCGGAACCGCCTTTCGGATATTTTCCATAGAGACGCGCCTCCTTATCTTGTCAGCAGCTTTTTCATGCCCTCCTCCAGGCCGTCCACGGTGAGGGGGAACATGGGGAACTCCTGGGCGATGGTGTCGTAGGTCTGGGACCAGTAGGGGCCCCAGTCGGGCCGGCGGCTGGGGTTGAGCCAGACCGTATGCCGGAACCGGCCCTTCAGCAGCCGCAGCCAGTCCATGCCGCACTGGGGGCCGCCCGCCCGCTCACCCCGGCCGTAGTACCCGCCCATCAGCTCATAGGGGGCCATCTGGGCGTCCCCCACCAGGATGAGCTTGTAGTCCCCGGGGAGGTTGGACAGCACCCAGTCGGTAGGCATGCTGTCCCGGGACATGAGGGTGGGAGAATTGTACAGCCGGCCGTAGGGACAGTTGTGGAAGTAGAAGACCTTCAAATCCTTGAAGTGGCCCGACTTGCTCACCGCCTGGAACAGGGCGGAGCACAGCTGGGCGTAGTAGTCCATGGAGCCCCCGGAGTCCATGAGGAGGAGCACCTTCACTGTATTCTCCCTGGGCCGCCTGTACCGCACCTTGAGCACGCCCCCGTTGTCCGCCGTGTCCCTGATGGTGCTGTCCACGTCGAACTCGGTGGGGGGGAGGTCCACCAGCCCGGAGTACTGCCGCAGGTGGCGCAGGGCCACCTGGAACTGGCGGGTGTCCAGGGTGTTGTCTCGGCGGAAGTCCCGGAATTTCCGCTCCCCCGCCACCCGGAAGGCCCGGCGGTACATACTCTGTCCCCCCACCCGGATGCCCTTGGGGGACAGGCCCGAGTTGCCGAACATGGACATACCGTGTGTGCCCACCCAGTAATTGCCCCCGTTGTGCTCCTCGTTCTGCTCCTCCATCCGCTCCCGGAGCATCCGCTCGATCTCTTCCTCAGAGAAGCCCATATTCTTCAACGCCTGAATTTCGTCCCAGTTGGCGTACTCGGATAATACATCCGGTTTATTCAGCCAGTCTAATAACTCCTGGGATACCTCCTGCTGGAAGGGGACATCTCTGAAGTACTCCAGGAAGGTGCGGTCGAAGGCGTCGAAGTCCGCCTCGCTCTTTACCAGCAGACAGCGGGCCAGGTGGTAGAAGCCGGTGAAGCTGGCGTTGTGGAGATTCTTGTGCAGCCCCTCCATCAGAGCCATCCACTCGGTCAGCGAGACCTTCAGGCCGTTCCGCCGCAGCAGATATAACAGGTCCTCGAACATGGCTTCACCTCCTTAATTCATGCGTGTAGGGGCGCGCTGTGCGCGCCCGCGGGCGGCCAAAGGCCGTCCCTACCATGGCGATACAAATGATTGTACCGTCTTTTTAATGAAAAGGCAAGCATATTCTGTTCTGCCAAGTTTCATTATTTTTTTGACAAGTATACTTGACAACATGGTCCCACCGTGCTATAATATCCTCAACGGGGGAGGCCGCGGCCGGACCGAATCCCGGAAAGGAGTTTTCAAATGGACAAAAAAGAAATTCTGGAAAAGAGCCGCAGGGAAAATCAGCCGGAGGACGAGCGGGACCGGCACCTGGAGCAGAAAGCCTGTACAGCTGGCTACCGCGCAGTGGGTGTCGTCAACTGCTTTCTGTGCCTGCTGCTGATGCTGCAAGAGGCAATCACCGGGGAGGCGTTTATCACCTGGTGGCCCTTCGCCTTGACTGTGTTCACCTCTAAATCTGCCCACGATTTGACGCTCTATCGCTATCACCGCAGAAAGTACGATCTCATTACAGGCCTGATTTGCCTGATTCCGCCTGTTCTTACGATTTTTGTGATTGTACGGAAAGGACTGTAACATGGATAAAAAAGAGATTCTGGAAAGAAGCCGCAGGGAAAACCAAACCCGGGACGAGATGGAGCGGACCATCACCATCCAGGGGGAGTCCTTCAGCCTGGCCTTTACCCTGATGGCAGGACTGGCCATCGTCGCCTACAACCACTTTCACAACCTGTCCTCCGACAGCGTGATGATTATGTTCTGGACCTCCTGCGTCAGCAGCCGCCTGTACCGCCTTACGAAGCGGAGAAGCACCTCCGACCTGATCACCATGATAATTTCCCTTGTCATTCTGGTGTTTTATGTGGTAAAATACTTCTCACAGGGATGGTGAGGGCATGGACGATCAGCTGGTCCTGAAAAATCGGTTAAAGGTGGCCCGGGCGGAGCGGTCCCTGTCCCAGGGGGAGCTGGCCAAGCTGGTGGGCGTCTCCCGCCAGACCATCAGCTCCATTGAGACGGGCCAGTTCAACCCCACCGCCAAGCTGGCTCTGGTGCTGTGCATCGCCCTGGACAAGAAGTTTGAGGAGCTGTTCTATTTCGACTAAGGAGACAGTTATGGAAGCTTTCGCTATCGGGCTGTTCGCCGTGGCGGTGATTGGCATCCCCATCGCCATTCTCCTGTACAACGACTACGGCAAAAAGCGGGGGTGCGGCCGGGGGTGCGCCACCTGCGGCAACCGGGACATCTGCTATCGGAACAAAAAAACCAAGGCACAGGACAAGTGAGGTCCTGTGCCTTTCCTTATTTGTATTTCTGGCTCTCCGCCACCGCCAGCTGGTCGCAGCGGTTGTTAAACTGGTTTTCCGCGTGGCCCTTCACCCAGTGGAGATTCACCGTGTGCTTTTCACACAGGTCCAGCAGC
>JAAWLY010000145.1 GCA_022798155.1 Lawsonibacter sp.
ATCTGCTCGTCCTTGTCGGTGGAAACTCTGGCGTAGAAGGTCACCCGCAGGGGCAGGTCAATGATTGTTTTTCCGGTACGCATCTCATTGCGTATCCTGAGCACATTCAAGTCCGCTCGCCTCCTCTGTCCAAGCACACAGACGGAAAAACGGGGGTATTTCCATCCCGGAATGTACCAAATCCACTGCGTTCAAATAGGCAGTTTTCGACAAAAGGCCGCGAGTATAAATTATCTCCAAGAGGACACTGACCCGTTCTCGCTGTGCATTTTCCATACTGCATTACCTCAGTCCATGGATATGCAGGAACAGCAAAAAAATGCCAGACGGAGAACATCCGTCTGTCATTCAAATTACTGTTTGTCGTCGGTGGCCGGGTTGTCGATGAGAGCTCCGTCCTCCCTAAAGCGGGAGCCGTGGCAGGGGCAGTCCCAGCTATGCTCGGCGGCGTTGTACTTCAGTGCACAGCCCATGTGGGGACAGCGGGGCGTAGTGGGGGTCAAAATTCCCAGTGCGGACTCCAGAACGTTGGCGGCCAGTTGGGGGCGGAGGACCGTTCGGGAGGGGGAGAACAGCTCTGTATAGGGATTTTTCCGGTCCAGTACCAGGTCAGTCAAAACAGACGCCGCCGCCATGGAGGAGGTCATACCCCACTTGTTGAAGCCGGTGGCCACGTAGAGGCCGGACGTACCCTTGGAGTAGGGCCCGATACAGGGCACACCGTCCAGAGTCATGCAGTCCTGGGTGGCCCAGCGGGCTATGATCCGAGCGTCCGGATAATCCCGGCAGACGAAACGCTCCAGCTCCTGCCAGCCGCCGCCCTCTTTGCCTGTTCTGTGGCTGCCGCCTCCCAGGAAAAGCAGGCCGCCGCAGTTTCGGAAGGACAGACCCCGTTGGTTCTCATCCACATACATCCCGCGGACATCCGGGGCGTTTTCCAGGGCCAGAACGTAGGAGCGGTGCTGGTACAGCTTGAGAAAATAGCCGCCGTGCTTGTTGAGGAGGGGAAAGTGAGTGGCCACGATAATCTTCTCCGCCGAGACAGTCCCTCCGTCGGTGACCGCCTTGCCGGGGCCCAGCTCCAGTACCTTGGTGCGCTCAAAAATCCGTAAATTCTTTGCGATGGCGGCGACAAATTTCAGGGGGTGGAACTGAGCCTGACGGGGAAACTTCACCGCCCCCGCCGTAGGGAAGGGGAGGGGGATATCCGCTGCAAACTCCGCCTGAAACCCCAGCCTGTCCAGAGCCTTTAACTCTCGATCGATCTTCTTCCGGTCGTCCAGGGAGTAGACGAAGGCGTCCTTCTCCTCAAAGTCGCAGTCGATGTCCCGGCACAGGGCGCGGTACTCTTCCAGCGCCCCTTGGTTGGCCTCCAGGTAGAGCCGGGCCCGCTCCGTGCCAAACTCCCGGATCAGCTTGTCGTAGATCAGCCCGTGCTGGGAGGTGATCTTCGCCGTGGTGTTTTTGGTGATACCGCCGCAAACACGGTCCGCCTCCACCAGGGCGCAGTCCACCCCCGCCTGGCTCAGCTTGTAAGCGCACAAAACTCCGGCCAGCCCGCCGCCGATGATGAGCACATCGGTGTTCAGGTCTGACCGGAGGGGTTCAAACTGGGGCAGCCGCGCTGTTTTTGTCCATATAGAGTCCATCCCATCACCTCGTTGGGGTTAGGATGGCTGTGATTCCTCTGGTTTATACCGGGACAAAAAGTTATTACTTACTATCTGAACCAGTGTGGGCAGATGATGCATCTTCTTCCGATTCATCTGCCTCGTCGATTCCCGTATTGCCTATAATGCCGGTACGCTGTGCCCGTCGCAGAGGATAGCGGGTCTCTTTGTTGTAGAAGGCCAGCACGACCTCTGCATATCCCACGGATCCCATCTTACGTTCCCGTGCGCTGCGACTGACCTCCCGCGCTGAAAATTTTCCAACCTTTTTGGGCACATTGAATGATGATATTCGGGCGCTTTTGCGGGGGATGCGGAAGCTGCATAGTGTGCGCCGAGCAGTTCCAAGGCAAGGTATTGCCGTCTGATCAGGTAGCGCCTCAGGGGGTCAGTAAGATTTGTCCGCCGGAGCTGATCACGACATATCCAGTCGATCACTTCCTCGCTGTTTCTGGCCGAGCAATTAATAATGCGAAATGGGATATGCAGACGGTGAAAGATGGCGTACCGGTCATAATCTACCAACAAACGCTTACTCCAGACATAGATTGGTTCTCCACAGCCAAACTGGCGGATACTATCTTCCATGCGCCTAGGGCTCGTTTGAAAATGTCAAAACGCCCAAACGACGGATCTTTCGTCCCCATGCTTCCCCAATTTTTCTTGAAATACATCCAGTATTCCTGCGAAAAATTGTGTTTGCCTGGCGGCGAAATCCCTCGTCGTTGAGCATGTTTCCATTTTTCAAGCAGCGTCTAAGCTCTTCCTTTAAATTAGAAAAAAATTGCCCCGATATCCAGCGTCTGTGCAGAACTTCTATCTTTTGCTCTTGTGAATACAGCTTCTTAATTTCTTGTCGCCACTTACAATAACTGTAGCGCTGCCCAAAATGCCCGATGCCTGGACAAGCCCTTGCATTGCAAGGCTTTCCGGGCATCGTTTACATTAAGCGCGGCGGGATACATAGGAACGGCTGATACCACATTGGGCCGCAATTTCCCTCTGAGTCCGAGGCGCTTTATCATCCAGGCCGTATCTCATAGTAATTATAGCCCGCTCCCGTGGGGTCAGGCAGGTCTGGACACACTGGCGCACCTTTACGCAGGCGTCCCTGGTGTCCAATTCTTCCAGCATGTTATCATCCACCGCAATAACATCCATCAGCGACAGCGTTCCTCCATCTCCCGCCGCCTCCAAAGTATCAGTGAGAGACACCTCTCCCTGAAGCTTGCGCTGTGCTCTGAAGTGCATTAAAATCTCGTTTTCGATACACCGACTGGCATAGGTTGCCAACCGGACATTCTTATCCGATTTAAATGTCGAAATTCCTTTAATCAGTCCAATGGTACCAATAGAGATCAGGTCATCCTGGTCACCGGTCTGGGCATAATATTTTTTTACAATATGCGCCACCAGACGCAGATTGTGCTCCACCAGAATATTCCGCGCTTCCAAGTCTCCCTGGGCACACCGGTCCAAATACTCCTTTTCCTCCGCAGCCTTCAGGGGTCTGGGAAAAGACCCTCCCCCGCCGGACAGGCGAAGCGTAAAAAACAGACTGTTCATCATCAAGTAAATCACTGGCGACAGCATTTTACAACACCTCCGCCACACTCTATTCTCTTTCAGCACGTCCCTATGCCTTTTAACGGACTATTTTCCTGCTTTTTCTTCCGGCCTCTCCGTCCAGCACCCCCCTTCACACCCAAAAGCATAATTGCCTTTTGCGTGATATTGTGGTAAACTGATTTCAACATTCTCGGTCCTGTCCGGCAGGCCGGCTAAGGAGGAGATGAAAATAAAATTCGACGTCAAAAATCTGCGCTGGACCAGGGAACCTGAACAGTACACTGTTACAGAGGAAAGAATTGAACTCACCACCGCGCCGGGGACCGATCTCTGGCAGAGGACCTATTACCATTTCCGCAACGACAACGCCCCGCTTCTTCAGATGGAAACAGAGGAACCGTTCTTTTCCTTTGTCGTCAAAACCGACTTCACCGGCGCACATCACCGCTTCGATCAATGCGGGGTTGTCATGTATCTGGACAGTGAAAACTGGCTCAAGGGCTCTGTTGAGTATGAAAACGAGGAGTTCCAGCATCTGGGCAGTGTCGCCACCAACCACGGCTATTCTGACTGGGCCACCTCTGCCATCCCGGCACAGATCCGGACTATGTGGTACCGGCTTAGCCGCAGAGAAGATGACTACTGCATCGAGTGCTCCCAGGATGGCGTCCGCTTCACCCAGATGCGCGTATGCCACATGTGGGAGGGCGCCGGCAAAATCAAATTCGGCGTCTATGCCTGCAGCCCGGAGGATTCTTCCTTTACAGCGGTCTTTACCAACATGCAGCTCACCCCCTGCATGTGGCCGGCCCATGACGGCCAGGCCCCGGATCCGGAGTAAAGCAAAACCGTCTGCCAACCCGAGGCAGACGGTTTTTTATTCTATCGGACGTACCATATCCTCATCCAAAATGTCCATCTCCACCAGCTTGGGGAGTACCTGCTCCCACAAACCGGTCCGGCTCCACAGCCGCAGGCGGTCAGAGACGCACCGGTGCCGCCCAAAGCACGCCGGAAGCCTGCTCCAGGGTACGCCGCTCTTCATCCAATATATAATTCCGTCCAGCATCAGACGGTTGCTCTTAAACGCCCGGCCTCGGCCCGCCTTTTCCGGCGGAATCAGATCCCGGAGCTCCTCCCACTGCTCATCTGTCAGCGCCCAAGCCCGCACCTCCGCCGCCTCCCGGTCCTCTGGAAGAAGCTCCAGCTGTGCCAGAATCTCCCGGTTGATAACCGCCTCGGGCCGCGTGTCCTTCATGTGCTCCACCAGGGCGGGGATGGCGGCCTTCACCGACTCCATCAGCGCCAAAACATCCCGTTCCTCATAAGGGAACTCCCCCGCCTCCCGCATGGCCTCCACAACACCCTCCCGCAAAAGCGTGTCAGAGGTCTCCCAGGCCTCGGCAGGCTGGTTGGCTGTCCAACCCATGCCCTTTTGAATCGCGGCAATGGGCGCGTCCAGCGCGGCGGCAATCTTCTGCACTGTATCCGGCCGCGGCGTCATGCTTCCCCGCTCATACTCGCCCAAATCTTCCCGGTTCACGCCGCACAGGGCGCTCAGCTCGTCCAAAGTCAGCCCCCGCTGCCGGCGAAGAGCCCGAATATTTTGCCCTACCTTCACGCCTGTCCCTCCCGCACGCTGCGCATGTACTCCACCAGGGGCGACATAGAGGCCTTGGCCGAGCGGACAATGGCGGCGATATCGCTTTCATACAGGACGAAGTCGCCGGGGATTTGCTTGACCACATAGTACTTCCGGCTGGCGCCGTTGCCGCCCAGAATCACCCGGCCCTCCACAATCCCATACAGCTCCCGCAGTACTGTGAGCACCCCGTCATAGAGCAGCACGTCGCTGGCCTGGGGCTGCCCCTCCGGAACGGGCAGAGGCCTGTCCTGGGTCAGCTTCTCCGGAGGAATGTCCAGCGCCTGGGCCAGCCGCTCCACCACACGCCGCTTGGGAACGGTCACACCGTTTTCATAGCTGGATATCGCTCCGCCCGTCATGCCGCACAGCCGGCCCAGCTCCCCCTGGGTCAGCCCCCGCTTCTTTCGATACGCCCGAATCGTCTGGCCGATATCCATGGTTCCCCTCCCGTCTTGCCCTAAAACCAAGGGGGCGGGCCGAAGCCCGCCCCCGCTTGTGCGTTGGTGTAATTGAACTTGCCAGCAGAGCTTAGCCCAGCAGCTGGAGCACGCCCTGGGGCACCTGGTTGGCCTGGGCCAGCATGGCCTGGGCGGACTGTACCAGGATGTTGTTCTTGACGTAGCTCATCATTTCCTCGGCCACGTCG
>JAAWLY010000146.1 GCA_022798155.1 Lawsonibacter sp.
TCCCTGCAAAAGATGATCCGCAACCGGCTGACCACCGTGCAGCGCATCGAGGTGACCAACGACCGCCTGGGGGATCAGGATCTGCTGTCCATGGTGCTCCAGTCAGACATCGACAAAATTCGGGTGACCCTGGAGGAGCTGGACCGGGCCAGCTTTAACCAGGCAGTGGACGCCATCGTGTCCGCCCGGAAAATTTACATTATCGGCGTGCGTTCCTCCGCATCCATCGCCGCGTTCCTGCATTTTTACTGCAACCTGATTTTCGACAACGTGGTGCTGGTGTCGGCCAACACCGTCAGCGAGATTTTCGAAAGCCTGCTCCGGGTGGGGGAGGGGGATGTGGTCATCGGCGTCAGCTTTCCCCGCTACTCCAGCCGCACCGTTCAGGCAATGCGCTTTGCCCGGGACCGGGGGGCCACCACCATCGCCATCACGGACGGCGAGGCCTCCCCTCTGGCTCCCATCTCCACCTATAACCTGATGGCCCGCAGCGATATGGCCTCCTTTGTGGACTCCCTGGTGGCCCCGCTGTCCCTGGTCAACGCCCTGCTGGTGGCGGTAAGCTGGCGGAAAAACGAGGACGTGGCCCGCACCTTCCGCACCCTGGAGGATATTTGGGACGAGTACGGCGTCTACGAGAAGGTACAGGAATGAGCTGGCCGGATGTTGTTGTGGTGGGCGGCGGAGCCGCCGGCATGATGGCGGCCATTACCGCCGCCCGGCGGGGGGCGGCGGTCACCCTGATTGAGCGCAATCAGAAGGTGGGCCGCAAGCTGTATATCACCGGCAAGGGCCGGTGCAATGTGACCAACCACTGCTCTCCGGAGGAAGTGCGGGCCAGCATCCCCCGGAACGCCAAATTCCTGCACAGCGCCCTGGAGCACACCCCTCCCGCCTGGGTGGAGGAGTTTTTTCGGGACCTGGGAGTGGAGCTGAAGGTGGAGCGGGGAAACCGGGTCTTTCCCGTCTCGGATAAGTCCATCGACATCATCGACGCCCTGTTTTTTGAGATGAAACGGCTGCGGGTCACGCTTGTGAACGACCGGGTCTCGCGGGTCTGCTGCCGGGACGGCGCGGTGTGTGCCGTGGAGATGGAAGAGGGAAAGAGCCTCACCGGTATCCCCTGCAAGGCGGTGGTTCTGGCCACCGGTGGGCTGTCTTACCCCGCCACCGGCTCCACCGGCGACGGCCACCGGATGGCGGAAGAGCTGGGCCACACCGTTGTGGACCCCAAGCCCTCTCTGGTGCCCCTGGAGTCCCCCGACGGGTTCTGCGCCAGAATGCAGGGGCTGGCGCTGAAAAATGTGGTGCTGACGGTAAAAAACAACAAAAAAAAGACGGTCTACCGGGAGCAGGGGGAGCTGCTGTTCACCCATTTCGGCCTGTCCGGGCCGCTGGTGCTGTCGGCCAGCGCCCATATGCGGGATTTTGAGAAAGACAGCTACACCTGCGCCATCGACTTGAAGCCCGCCCTGGATGAGCCCACCCTGGACGCCCGCCTGGTGCGGGAGCTGGCCAGCGGGGCCAACAGGGACATGGACAATCTCCTGGGGGCGCTGGCGCCCCGGCTGCTGGTGCCCGTCCTGCTGGACCGGGCCGGGATCCCCGGGGGCAAAAAGGCGCATGACCTGACGAAGCAGGAGCGCCGCCGCCTGCTGGAGCTGTTCAAGCGCTTCACAGTCTCGGTGTCCGGCCCCCGGCCCGTGGACGAAGCGATCGTCACTTCCGGCGGGGTGAAAGTCTCTGAGGTGGACCCCAGGACCATGGGGTCAAAAAAAGCCCTCGGCCTGTTTTTCGCCGGGGAGATGCTGGACGTGGACGCCTACACCGGCGGGTTCAACCTCCAGATCGCCTGGGCCACCGGCCGGGCGGCGGGAGAGGGCGCGGTGGAGTATTTACGACAGCAGTAGGGGTGGATATGATCCGCCCGCAGGATCAAGATAAAACGGGCGGGTGATACCCACCCCTACAGAGATAGATAACGCTGGAATATTATGGAGAAAGAAATGGAACAGAGCAATTCAGATGTAAAGCTGGGCCGGTTTTTGAGCCTGGTCCTGCGCCACGACCCCAGCGCGGCGGGGATCACGCTGGACGAGCACGGCTGGGCGGACGTGGACGAGCTGCTGGCCGGGGTGGACCGTACCGGGCGGAAGATCGACATGGCCGTTTTGGAGCGCATCGTCCGGGAGAACAACAAACAGCGGTACGCCTTCAACGAGGACCGCACCAAGATCCGGGCCAACCAGGGCCATTCCATCCCGGTGGACGTGGAGCTGAAAGCGGCGGAGCCGCCCAAGTACCTGTACCACGGCACGGCCAGCCGCTTCCTCCCCGCCATTCAGGCGGAGGGCATCCGGAAAATGAGCCGGCAGTACGTCCACTTATCGAAAGATTTTGAGACCGCCATGGCGGTGGGCAGGAGGCACGGCATCCCGGTGGTCGTCACCATCGACGCGGCGGCCATGGCCCGGGACGGCGTAAGCTTCTACCGCGCTGAAAACGGCGTGTGGCTGTGCGGGCACGTGGAGCCGAAATATTTTGTGGGCTAACGCAGGTCGGCGTTCAGCGCGGCCCCCGTGCGCACCCCCAGCCGGAAGCCTTGGACGGCGTAGTAGGACAGGGCCTTTTGCAAGTGCTGCCGCATGTCCGGGTCCAATTCGTTGCTGAGCAGGTCGAACAGCGCGGCTTCACCGAAATTTTTCGGTTGGCTTTCAATTTGTGGTTTGATATAATGGTCGTATATCCAGCGCATGAGATCGGTCATGAGTATCCCTCCTATACGAAGAATTTATTAGTATTATACACGAAGAAATTCTTAGTGTCAAGAGGATTGAGGTGGTATTGTGGAAAAAACATTGTTGGTGGAATTGGGAAAACGCCTAAAAGATTTACGGCAGAAAAAAGGCCTCAAACAGACCGAAATGGCCGAAGTTATGGGGATTACAAACCGGCAGTATCAAAGTTACGAGTATGGTATGGTAAACGTTCCCGCCACAACGTTGAACTTCTTCGCCGATTTTTTCGGCGTGACAACAGATTACCTCCTGGGTCGAGGAGGGTAAAGCCTGCGCCCCCGCAGGGAAGGCCCCGATTTCATTGCGGAGTAGGTCGGGACATACGATTTCCGCATCATTTTTCGGTTGGCTTTCAATTTGTGGTTTGATATAATGGTCGTACATCCACTTCATCAGGTCGGTCATGGGAATACCTCCTTGCGTCTGATTCTGACATAATTATATACGTCTAAATCTAACATGCCAAGAGCTGTGGGGAATTTTTATGGATAAAAGTTTGTTGGTCGATTTTGGAAAGCGTATCAAGGTCTTACGGGAATCAAAAGGGCTGAAGCAAAGAGAAATGGCTGAAATCATGGAACTGAATTTGCGCCAGTATCAGCGCTATGAGTATGGTGAAATTGGTGTGCCCCTTGAGGTGTTGAATTTTTTCGCCGATTTTTTCGGCGTGACAACAGATTACCTCCTGGGTCGAGGAGGGTAAAGCCTCCTTTGGCAAAGGGGTCTTTGCCGTCTGCGGACGGGACGAGGGAAGGGAGACGGGAAAATGAGCTATAGAAGCATCGCCATCGATGGCCCGGCGGGGGCGGGAAAGAGCACCCTGGCCCGGAAGCTGGCGGAAAAGCTGGGCTTTTTGTACGTGGATACCGGGGCAATCTACCGCACAGTGGCCCTGAAGGCGCTGTGGGAGAAAGCCGACCCCGCCGACCCGGTCCAGGTGGTCCCCCTGCTGGAGGGGCTGGAGATCCACATGGACTACGAGAACGGGGAGCAGAAGATGTACCTGGAGGGGGAGGACGTAAGCGCGGCCATCCGGCGGCACAAGGTGTCGGGCGCGGCCTCTCAGGTGTCCGCCATTCCGGAGGTGCGTGCTTTTCTGCTGGAGTTCCAGCGGAAGCTGGCCCGGGAGCGGGATGTGGTCATGGACGGCCGGGACATCGGCACGGTGGTGCTGCCCAACGCGGACGTGAAGGTCTTCCTCACCGCCGCTCCGGAGGCCCGGGCGCAGAGGCGGCTTTTGGAGCTGGAGCAGCGGGGGGAGCAGGCGGACTTTGACGCCATCCTCCGGGATATTCAGGAGCGGGACTGGCAGGATGAGCACCGCTCCATTGCCCCCCTGAGACAGGCGGCGGACGCCGCCCTGCTGGACACCACCAGCTTAAATCTGGAACAGAGCCTGGAGGCGCTGCTGTCCCTGGTAAAGGAGAAGATAGCCCTGTGAGCGAAGAAATAGCTGTCAAGACTGAAAAAAAAGCAAAGGAGACGCCCCAGCAGCGGAAAAAGCGGATGGACTGGTTTTTCCACCTGCTGTATATCGTCGTCTGGCCCTATTTCCGGCTGATCCACCCCGTCCGGGCGGTGGGCCGGGAGCATATCCCCGAGGGCCCGGCGGTGATCTGTCCCAACCATACCACCGCCGGCGACCCGTTCTATGTGGTGTTCGCCTTTGGCTACAAGTGGCCCATGCGAGCCATGGCCAAGGTACAGATCATGCGCGTCCCCTTTATCGGCTGGATCCTCAGCAAGGCGGGGGTGTTTGGCGTGGATCGGGACACTACCGACGTGCGGGCGGTGCGCACCGCCATGAAGTTCCTGAAGGAGGGCGACAAGCTGCTCATGTTCCCCGAGGGCACCCGGGTCCACGAGGGGGAAGACGTTCAGGCCAAGGTGGGGGCGGCGCTGTTCGCCACCCGGACGGGAGTCCCCCTGCTGCCGGTGTACATACAGCGCAAAAAAAAGCGCTTCCGGCGTAATACCGTGGTAATCGGGGAACCCTATTATCCGGAGTATGAGGGGCGCAAGCCCTCGTCAGAGGAGCTTCAGGCCATGGCTCAGAACCTGATGGACCGGGTGCAGGCCCTGGGGGAGGGCGTGGGATGAAGATTGTGCTGGCCCGGTCCGCCGGCTTCTGCTACGGCGTGCGCCGGGCGGTGGAGCTGGCTGAGGAGAAGGCCGTCCAGGGGGTCCCTTGCGTCATGCTGGGCTCCATTATCCACAATCGGGATGTCATCAGCCGGCTGGCCGCACGGGGCCTGCGGGCGGTGGAGCGGCCGGATGAGGTGCCGGACGGCTTTGGGGTAATCATCCGCTCCCACGGAGAGAGCCGGGCGGTCTATGAGGACTTTGCCCGCCGGGGGGTAGCGGTCTTCAACGCCACCTGTCCCAACGTCACCCACATCCATAAGATTGTGGAAGAGGCGGAAAACCGGGGCCGCCAGCCTGTGATTGTGGGGATGCCGGACCACCCGGAGGTGCTGGCCATTGCCGGATGGTGTAAAGTTCCTGTAGTAGTTTCCGGGACGGAAGAGTTGGAAAAATGGCTTAATCAAGGGGAAAATCGGTCGGATTTGCCTCTGAGTTTTGTATCACAAACCACATCTACCAAGAAAATTTGGGAAGATTGCGTGAAAAAAGCAAAAAAACTATGTACAAACGCGGAATTTTTTGATACAATATGCGGAGCGACGTCCAAACGCCAGGAGGAGGCCCGCCAGCT
>JAAWLY010000147.1 GCA_022798155.1 Lawsonibacter sp.
ACGCCAGCCAGCCGGGGCTGTGCCCGGTGGACATGTCCCTGAACTTCCTGCGGCTGTGCCACGCCCAGACCTGCGGCAAATGCGTCCCCTGCCGGGTGGGGCTGAGCCAGCTGGCCGTTCTCATTGAGCGTGTGCTGGACCGCACCGCCACGGTGGCGGACATCGACCTCATCGAGGACACCGCCCAGGTGATCGCCGACTCCGCCGACTGCGCCATCGGCTACGAGGCTGCCCACATGGTCCTCAAGGGGGTCCGGGGCTTCCGGGAGGACTATGAGGAGCATGTCCTCCACGGCCGCTGCATCTGCGGGCTGAGCCACCCGGTGCCCTGCGTGTCCACCTGTCCCGCCCATGTTGACATCCCGGGCTATGTGGCCCTGATCCACGAGGGGCGGTACCAGGACGCGGTGCGCCTCATCCGCAAGGACAACCCCTTTGTCTCCGCCTGCGCCTACGTGTGCGAGCACCCCTGCGAGGGCCAGTGCCGCCGGCGGATGGTGGACGACGCCGTCAATATCTGCGGTCTGAAGCGGTTCGCCGTGGACAACTCCGCCCCCTATGCGGTGGCGGGGAAGGCTGAGGCCACCGGCAAGACGGTGGCGGTCATCGGCGGCGGCCCCGGCGGGCTGACGGCGGCCTACTACCTGTCCCTCATGGGCCACGACGTCACCGTCTACGAGCAGCGGCCCAAGCTGGGCGGCATGCTCCGCTACGGCATCCCAGACTACCGTCTGCCCCAGGAGGTGCTGGATCGGGACATCGCCCACATCCTCACCGCCGGGGTGAAGGTACATACCGGGGTGTCCATCGGCAAGGACCTGCCCATGGAGAACATCCAAAACAGCTTCGACGCGGTATATATCGCCATCGGGGCCCACAACGACAAAAAGCTGGGCCTGGAGGGGGAGGACGCCCAAAACGTCCTCAGCGCCGTAGCCCTGCTGCGGGCGGTAGGCGACGGGGAGGCCCCCGACTTCACCGGCAAGAAGGTCTGTGTGGTGGGCGGCGGCAACGTGTCCATGGACGCCACCCGCACCGCTCTGCGGCTGGGGGCTGAGAGTGTCACCTGCGTCTACCGCCGCCGGGTGGAGGACATGACCGCCCTGGCCGAGGAGATTGAGGAGGCCATGGCGGAGGGCTGTCAGATCCTGCCCCTCCAGGCCCCCGCCCGCATTGAGGCGGACGCGGAGGGCAAGGTGTCTGCCCTGTGGACCAGGCCCCAACTCATCGGGGCCTATGGCCGGGACGGCCGGCCCAAGCCCGGGAACGCCGACGCCAGGGAGTTCCGCATCCTCTGCGACTACGTCATCGTGGCCATCGGTCAGGCCATTGAGGCCCAGGCCTTTGAGCAGGTGGGGGTCACCACCGTCCGGGGGGCCATCCAGGCCGACTACACCAGTTCAGTCCCCGGGGTGGACAACGTCTTCGCCGGCGGCGACGCGGTATCCGGCCCCGCCACCGTCATCCGGGCTGTGGCGGCGGGCAAGGTGGCCGCCGCCAACATCGACAACTACCTGGGCTTCGATCATAAAATCAGCTGCGATGTGGACATCCCGCCCTCCCACTTCACCAACACCCCGCCCTGCGGCCGGGTGAATCTGAAAAGTCATGCCCATCCAGGCTGTCAGGGGGACTTCTCCCTGGTCATGGAGGGCATGACGGCGGAGGAGGCCCAACAGGAATCCAGCCGCTGCCTGCGGTGCGACCACTTCGGCTATGGCAGCTTTAAGGGAGGGAGGAATACAGAATGGTAACCCTGACCATTGACAACAAGCAGGTGACAGTCCCGGAGAGGACCACCATCCTGGCCGCCGCCCAGAGCGCCGGTATCAAGATTCCCCATCTGTGCTATCTGAAGGACATCAACGAAATCGCCGCCTGCCGGGTGTGCTGCGTGGAGGTGGAGGGCGAGCGGGCCATGGTCACCGCCTGCAACAGCCCTGTGAAGGAGGGCATGGTGGTCCACACCAACTCCCCCCGGACCAGAAAGACCCGGCGGATCAACGTTGAGCTGATCCTGTCCCAGCACGACTGCAAGTGCGCCACCTGCGTGCGCAGCGGAAACTGCCAGCTCCAGACCATTGCCAACGATCTGGGTATTCTCACCGTCCCTTATGAGACCCAGCTGCCCCGCGGCCTGCGGGGGGCCTGGACCACCACCTTCCCCCTGTACCACGACTACAACAAGTGCATCAAGTGTATGCGGTGCATCCAGATTTGCGACAAGGTGCAGTCCCTGAGCATCTGGGACGTGGCGGGCACCGGCGGGCGGGCCACCGTGGATGTGTCCAACAACCGGGTCATCAAGGACTCGGACTGCGCCCTGTGCGGCCAGTGCATCACCCACTGCCCCGTGGGGGGCCTGCGGGAGCGGGACGACACGGGCCGGGCCTTTGCCGCTCTGGCCGACCCGGAGAAAATTACCGTGGTCCAGGTGGCTCCGGCGGTGCGCACCGCCTGGGGGGAGTACTTCGGCCTGAGCCGTGAGGAGGCCACCATGGAGCGCATGGCCGCCTGCCTGCGGCGGCTGGGCTTTGACTACATCTTCGACACCAACTTCTCCGCCGACCTGACCATCATGGAGGAGGGCAACGAGTTCCTTCACCGCCTGAAATCCGGCGGGCTGACCCGGTGGCCCATGTTCACCAGCTGCTGCCCCGGCTGGGTGCGGTTCCTCAAGGGCCAGTACCCCGAGCTGGTGGGACAGCTGTCCACTTCCAAGTCCCCCCAGCAGATGTTCGGCGCGGTGGCCAAGAGCTGGTTTGCCCAGAAGCTGGGCGTGGAGCGGTCGAAGATCTTTTGCGTATCCGTCATGCCCTGCGTGGCCAAAAAAGCGGAGTGCGAGCTGCCCACCATGGCCACGGAGCACGGCCCGGATGTGGATATGGTGCTCACCACCCGGGAGCTGGTGCGGATGCTCCGGGCGGATAAGCTGGACCCCGCCAGCCTGCCCGAGGAGCCCCTGGACAGTCCCCTGGGCACCCATACCGGGGCGGGTGCCATCTTCGGGGCCACCGGCGGGGTGATGGAGGCCGCCCTGCGCACCGCCTCCTACGTCCTGAGGGGGGAGAACCCCGACCCGGAGGCCTTCGCGGCGGTCCGCACTGGCCCCGGTCTGCGGGAGGCCACCTATGAGATTGCCGGCATCCCGGTACGGTGTGCCGTAGTCAGCGGCCTGGGCAACGCCCGGAAGCTCATTGAGCAGCTGAGGGCGGGGAAGGCCCACTACGACTTTGTGGAGGTTATGGCCTGCCCTGGCGGCTGCGTGGGCGGCGGCGGGCAGCCCATCTCAGTGGAGGATGAGGAGCGCTACCCCGTCCGGGGACAGCGGCTGTATGATTTGGATAAGACCAACCCCATGCGGTTCTCCCACGAAAACCCGGAGGTGGGCAGACTCTACCGGGAGTTTTTGGGCGCGCCCCTCAGCGAAAAGGCGGAGGAGCTGCTCCACACCGACCACAAGGCCTGGAACATGCCCGACCGCTAAGATGTGGGGCCCGCTCCCCCCCGGAGCTGCGGGACGTGGGTGCCCCGGAGAATTTCAAGGAATAAACAGTCTCTGGCGGGGATTTTCCCCGCGGGAGGGAGGGCGCGCCCCGGCGGAGAGCCGGGGCGCGCTTTTCTGCTGTGAAAAGTGAGGCAGTTTTCCGGGAGCACGGGCCGGGTTTTGTGGGAAAGGGAGAAAAGGGGCCTTTGGAAAAATTCTCCTTGACTTTTCCGAAGGCCCGGCTATAATTATGCTCAAGTATTTTAGTTAAATAAATTTAGATAAAATACTTGAATTGAAAAGCGCTGTACGCGAATGTTGAAAGGACGGTTGATTGTTATGGAAATCACCTTTGAAAAAGTGCGGGACATCATTGTAGAGACCCTGAGCTGCGACGCCGGGGACGTGAAGCCGGAGACCAACCTGGTGGAGGACCTGGAGGCCGACTCCCTGGAGATCGTGGAGCTGTCCATGGCTCTGCAGGAGAGCCTGGGTGTGGGCATTGAGGACGAGGACCTGGAGAACATCCACACGGTCCAGGACATCCTGGACTACATCACCAGCAAACAGGCCTGAAGGACTTGGGAGGCCGCGCTATGGAATTGCAGCAAGTTTATGGCCTGATGGAGCGCTTTGCCGCCTCTGGCCTGACCGCCCTGGAGTGGGAGAGGGAGGGGGAGCGGATTTCCCTGCGGAGAGAGGGGACTGCGTCCCTGGCCGCCGTCGCCCCGGCCGCGCCGGAGCCTGACGCTCCGGCGGAGGAGGGGGAGGTTGTCACCTCCCCCCTGGTGGGGGTATTTTACGCCGCCCCCGCCCCGGAGGAGCCCCCCTATGTGACAGCCGGGGCCCAGGTGCAGAAGGGGGACACTCTCTGTCTCATCGAGGCCATGAAGATGATGAGCCAGGTGCCCGCCCCCGCAAACTGCGTGGTGGAGCAGGTCCTGGTTCAGGACGGCGAGGCGGTGGGGGTGGGCGCCCCCCTGTTCCGCATCCGGAGGGTATAGCGCCATGGTAAAGCGTGTATTGATCGCCAACCGGGGGGAGATCGCCCTGCGGATCATCCGGGCCTGCCGGGAGCTGGACATCGAGACGGTGGCGGTCTACTCCCAGGCTGACGAGAGCTCCCTCCCCGCCCAGCTGGCCACCCAGTCCCTGTGTATCGGCCCGGCCAAGGCGGCGGACAGCTACTTAAATCAGGATGCCATCCTCTCCGCCGCCCTGGCCACCGGCTGCGACGCCGTCCACCCCGGCTATGGCTTTCTGTCGGAGAATCCGGACTTTGCCGACCGGTGCGTCCAGGCGGGACTGAAATACATCGGCCCCTCCGGGGAGGTCATCCGGAAGCTGGGCAGCAAATCCTCCGCCCGCACCCTGGCCCGGAGCGCCGGGGTGCCGGTGGTGCCGGGGTCCGACGGGGCGCTGAAGGACCCGCGCCAGGCCCGGAAGCTGGCGGAGGAGGTGGGCTGTCCCGTGCTGCTGAAGGCCTCCGCCGGGGGCGGGGGCCGGGGGATGCGCCAGGCGGACCGCCCCGAGGACGTGGCCCGGGCCTTTCAAGAGGCCCGGGCCGAAGCGGTGGCCTGCTTTGGCGATGGGGAGCTGTATCTGGAGAAGCTGGTGGTCAATCCCCGGCACATCGAGTTCCAGATCATGGCGGACACCCAGGGCCATGTGGTCCACCTGGGAGAGCGGGATTGCTCCATCCAGCGCCGCCGGCAGAAACTGGTGGAGGAATCCCCCTCCCCGGCCCTGACCCCCGAATTGCGGGAGGAGATGGGCCGGGCCGCCGTGGCCGCCGCCCAGGCGGCGGGCTACGTGGGGGCGGGGACGGTGGAGTTCGTCCTGTCCCCCGAGGGGCGGTTCTACTTTATCGAGATGA
>JAAWLY010000148.1 GCA_022798155.1 Lawsonibacter sp.
AGGGCGGCGGCGATCTCCGGGTTGTCGTCGTGGACGGCGGCGGTGCGGATGACGCAGCCCGCTCCCTCCACGCTCTCGGGCAGGTGACCGATGGTTACCGGGATGCCCAAGGTGCGCAGATGGGCCACCGTGTCACTCTCCTTCATGTCAGAGCCGGTTACGGCCACCCCTTTCCCCCTCAATACCTCGGCCAGGGGCGCCATGGACACCCCGCCCACACCTACCAGATGGGCGTGGGCCCCCGGCTTAATATAGTCCTCAATGTTTCGATTCATTGGACAGCACCTCGTTTTATGGTTTCTCTCTCTATTCTATCCACTTTTGGGCGATGGGTGCAGTTTTTGCGTAAATCTCCCCGCCACCGGGCGTTGTCCGGCGGCCTTCCTGCCAAAGGGGCTGGCGCGTCGAAGCCATGACTGGGGGATTCCGTCCAAGCAGGAAGATTTTATTTTCCCACCGCCGCGTCGTACAGCTGATTTCTCGACAGCCCCAGCTCCTTGGCGGCTCGCTTCACCGCGTCCCGGAGGGACAGCCCCTCCCCCCGCAGCCTGTCCACCAGGAGAAGTCCGTCCTCCAGGGTGATCTCCTGCTCCTCCACCGGCTCCGCCCCCCGGACCACCAGCACAAACTCCCCTTTGGGGGTGTTCTCCTGATACCAGGCGGCAGCCTGGCCCAGAGTGGTGTGCATAATCTCCTCGTGGAGCTTGGTCAGCTCCCGGCACAGAGATACCGGCCGGTCGGGGCCGAAGGCGTCCGCCAGATCCTGGAGGGTGGCCGTCAGCTTGTGGGGGGCCTCGTAGAAAATCATAGTCCGCCCCTCCCCCCGGAGGGATTCCAGGTGGGCCTTGCGGTTTTTCTTGTTCATGGCCAGAAAGCCCTCAAAGGTGAACCGGCCGGTGGGCTGGCCGGAGACGGCCAGGGCCGTTATTAAGGCGCAGGGCCCCGGGATGGCGCAGACAGGGATGCCCAGCTGGACACATTGGGCCACCAGCTCCTCCCCCGGGTCGGAGATGGCGGGGGTGCCGGCGTCGGTGACCAGGGCGCAGCTCTCTCCGTCCTGGAGGCGGTTTAAAATGGCCCGGCCGGCGGCCTCGCCGCTGTGCCGGTGGTAGCTGGCCATAGGTTTTTTGATTCCCAGGTGGTTGAGCAGCTTCGCCGTCACCCGGGTGTCCTCAGCGGCGATAAAATCCGCCTGTTCCAGCGTTTCCGCCATCCGCCGGGAGATATCCCCCAGGTTGCCGATGGGAGTGGGGACCAGATAGAGCGTACCGCTCACCGCGCTTCACCTCGCTGACCAAATTTATTCGCAGAAAATATTATAGCACATTTGGGGGAATTATGGTATCCTTTTCTTAACAATTTCTTAGAGCCTGTTTAGGCGCTGTTTGAAAAATGGAAATGTGCCCAACGGCGAGGAATTTTTTCGCCAGACGAAGCCAATTTGACGCAGGAATACTGGATATATTTCAAAAAAATTTAACGCAGTATGGCGGCAAAAGGCTCGTCAGCCGGCGTGCTGAGAGATTTTAAACAGGCTCTTATAACAGGTATCTATGACCTGGAAAGGCGGCGTGCCATGGTCAAAACAGAACGGCTGGAGCCCTACACCCTGTCCTGGGAGGCGGGCGTATTTCCTCTTGGGGGCGACGCCCTGGCCCTGGGGGACTTTGCCGCGGTAAAACCCGGCTGGCGGGTGTGCGATTTGGGGACGGGCAGCGGGGTCCTCCTGTTGCTGCTGGCCCGGCGGGCAGAAAACCTGTCCCTAACCGGTATCGACATCGACCCTCTCTCCGCCCAAACCGCCCAGGAAAACCTGGCGGCCAACGGCCTGTCCGGGGAGATTTTTTGCGGCGACCTGCGGAAAAATCCCCTCCCCGCCGGGGGCTTCGACCTGGTGGTCTCCAACCCGCCCTACTTCCCCGTGGGCAGCGGCAAGAGCGGCGGCCCCGCCCGGAGCGAGGAATTTTGCTCTCTGGACGAGCTGTGCGCCGCCGCGTCCCGGCTGGTGAAAAACGGGGGCCGCTTTTCTTTGTGCCACCGCCCAGAGCGGCTGGTGGATGTGCTCTGCACCCTCCGGGCTAACAACCTGGAGCCCAAGCGGCTCAAGCTGGTCTCCCACGGGCCGGATCATCCCCCCTCCCTCCTGCTGGTGGAGGCGGTAAAACAGGGGAGGCCGGAATTAAAGGTTGAAACCGACGTCAATCTGTGGTAGAATAACCGTGTAAATGAAATGATATTTTGTAATTTCGACCGAAAGGATGTGTCTCCATGAACATACGCCTGAACACCCTGTGGCGGGTGCCGGTCTTCTGCCTGGCCGCCAGCTGGGTCACCTACCACCTCACTATCTATATGGGCTGGTTCTTCATTGTAAAAACCACTGGGCCGGATGGGGTAGTAAATCTCTCCACCGACCCAGTTCGAACTGCCATTTGGCATATGGCAATGTTTCTCCTTGTGCTTTTGGTTGGAGGACTGTGGGCTTTCCAATCTATGACGAAAGCGGAAATCGCCGCCTCCGCCGCCATCGCCATTGCCGTAAAGCTGGCCCTCAGCGCCTGGCTCCAGACCGACGATGTTCAGGCCGGCATCCCCCTCGCCTTGACACTGATTAAACTGCTCAACTGGTTTTCCGACTTCTCCGTCCTCCTGTACTGGCCCGGCCAGAACCCGGAGGTCTCCTCCCTCCTCTCCAGTCTCGCCCCACTGCTTTTTATCCCCTTCGGGAGGAAAACAGTCAGGCAGACTTCTCCGGCATGACAAAAGCGGCAGGGCTGTTGGCCTTGCCGCTTTTTCTCACCGCTGATACTCAAACTCCAAATCGTACATGGACACGATGTCCCCGTCCTTGATGCCCATCTCCTCCAGCTTGTCAAACAGCCCGGACTGGCGCAGCTTCTGGTCAAACCAGTTCCGGCTCTCGTAGTCGCCGAAGTTGACATTGGCGATGAGCCGCTGGAGCCAGGGGGCGTCCACCACCCAGGTGCCGTCGAACTCCTGGATGTCCACCTCGCCCTCGGTGTCCACCTCCGGCGGGCGCTCCACATAGGTAGGCTCGTACACCGCTACCGGGGGCAGTTCCTGGAGCAGTTGGGCGGTTTTCCGCACCAGCTCCCGGGTACCCTGGTGGGCGGCGGCGGAGATGGTAACCAGCTCCAGCCCCAGCCCCTCCACGCGGGCCCGCAGGGCGTCCAGCAGGGCGGGGTCGGTCATGACGTCCACCTTGTTGGCGGCCACAATCATCTTCCGCCCGGCCAGCTCCGGGGAGTACTGCCGCAGCTCTTCGTTGATGGCCTCAAAGTCGGCCACCGGGTCCCGCCCCTCAGAGCCGGACACGTCCACCACATGGATCAGCAGCCGGCAGCGGTCGATGTGCCGCAAAAAGTCGTGGCCCAGGCCGGCCCCCTCGGCGGCGCCCTCGATGATGCCGGGGATGTCCGCCATAACAAAGGACACCCCCTCCTCCACATAGACCACCCCCAGGTTGGGGAACAGGGTGGTGAAGTGGTAGTTGGCAATCTTTGGCTGGGCCCGGCTGACCACGCTGAGCAGGGTGGACTTGCCCACGTTTGGAAAGCCTACCAGCCCCACGTCGGCCAGCAGCTTCAGCTCCAGAACAACATCCCGGCTCTGCCCGGGCAGGCCCGCCTTGGCAAACCGGGGCACCTGGCGGGTGGGGGTGGCGAAATGCTGGTTGCCCCAGCCTCCCCGCCCCCCCTGGCACAGAACAAAGCGGTCGGTCTGGGACATGTCCTGGATGATCTCCCCGGTCTCGGCATCTCGGATGACGGTGCCCCGGGGGACCCGGATGGTAAGATCCTCCCCGTCCCGGCCGGTACACTTCTTGCCCGCGCCGTCAGCGCCGTTGCCCGCCACGTATTTGCGCTTGTAGCGGAAGTCCATCAGGGTGGACAGGTGGTCGTTGACCTCCACAATAATGTCCCCGCCCCGGCCCCCGTCGCCGCCGTCGGGGCCTCCGTTGGCCACGTATTTCTCCCGGTGGAAGGACACCACGCCGTTGCCCCCACTGCCGGAGCGGACGGTGATTTTCGCTGTATCTACAAAGGGTGCCGCCATCTCGGGCACCTCCTTTCTTCTTTGTTCCTTTTCTTTTGAAAAGAAAAGGAACCGGCTTTTCCTGTCAGAGCAGGTAGTTGTTTTCCTTGTTCGCCGGCTGGAGGGCCTTCAGCTTATAGGTGGCAAAGCCCTCCGCCACCAGGGGCTCCCGCCCACACAGCTCCTCAGCTTCCTCATAGCTCTCCGCCCGGAGGATATACATCCCCGCCACGCCGGGATACCCCTTGAACACACCGGCCAGCTCAATGTGCCCGGCTTCGTCCAGGGCCCTCAGGTTGGCCACGTGCCGCTCTACAGCGGCCTTGGTCAGCTTGTTGTAGGTTTTGGTCTTCTCAATAAACATCACATACAGCCATTGTTCCACAGTTTTGCCTCCTCCTTATTTCCGCCGCAAATCCAGCGTCTTCCATCCGAAAAATCTTTCTCCCGGGCATGAGCCGTGTTCCGCTTACAGAAGCGACGGGTCGATTGTTCGATTCTGAAAGTAGTATTCCCGGTCCCGGCCGTCTGCCTCCCGCAGAATTTTGCAGGGATTGCCCACGGCAACCACGTTGTCAGGCAGGTCGCGGGTGACCACGCTGCCCGCGCCGACCACCACGTTGTCCCCGATAGTGACGCCGGGGACCACCACCACGTTGGCCCCCAGCCAGCAGTTGCGGCCAACGCGGATGGGGGCGTTATACTGGTAGCCCTGCTCCCGCAGTTCCGGGGCGATTGGGTGGCCCGCCGTGGCCAGCACCACGTTGGGGCCGAACTGGGTGTAGTCCCCCACATAGATGTGGGTGTCGTCCACCAGAGTCAGGTTGAAATTAGCGTAGATGTTTTTCCCGAAGTGGACGTGCCTGCCGCCCCAGTCGGCGTGGAAAGGAAGCTCGATGTAGCAATCCTCCCCCACCTCGGCGAACATCTCTTTCAGCATGGCGGCCTTTTCCTCCAGCTGAGAGGGGCGCAGCTGATTGAAGGCAAAGAGCCGGTCCAGGCATTGCAGCTGCTCCCGCTGGAGGGACGCGTCCCCCGGGAGGTAGAGCAGTCCGCTGTGCTGTTTTTCACGGATATCCATGAAAAGCCCTCCTTTCTAAGAAAAAGCCGCAAACGGTACACGTTTGCGGCTTTTTGGCTTTTATTCCGCGGCGGCTTCCTCCACGATGGAGACCTGCTTGCGGTCCTTGCCCAGGCGCTCAAACTTCACGCGGCCGGTCTTCATGGCGAACAGGGTGTCGTCGCTGCCCTTGCCCACGTTGACGCCGGGATGAATATGAGTGCCCCGCTGGCGGACCAGG
>JAAWLY010000149.1 GCA_022798155.1 Lawsonibacter sp.
AGGGTCACGTCCATGCCGGTGTCCGCCAGAATCAGCGACTCCTCCAGCTCGTCGTAAAAGTCATCGGTAATCTCTGAGCCAAAGCCGGAGAAGATGTTGATTTTTTTCAGCTTGTCAAAAAAACCCATAGGTGATACTCCTTATTATTCGATTTTCTCCCCGCAATACGGGCAGAACTGTCCCCATTCAAAACGCTCGGGCAGAGCCTTGCCGCAGTGGACGCAGAAGCTGGGGGACTCCTGACCGCTCTGGGCGGCGGACACGTCCCGGGAGGCAGATACACTCTGGGACACGTCCGGCGGAGCCTTGGGGATTACCTGCTCCAACCCCCAGAATATGAACTTGATTGCGGCGAACAGGACGATGATAAGCAGGATTCCCCCCACAATCAGCTTCCAGTCGCCGGATTGTTTCTTGTTGCCGTTCATGGTACTCCCTCCCAATCTAGCGCCCGATCCAGTCCCGGCCCACCAGCTCGTCCAGGCTGACCATGAAAAAGTCGGCCAGCTTGATGAGCCGAGGAATAGACGGCTCGCTTCTGCCCTCCTCATAGTATTGATATGTCCGCAGATTCAGCCCAAGATACTCCGCCGCTTCTTTCTGCTTTTTTCCTGACCTTATGCGTACATCTTTCAGTGATTCTGAAAATTGGCTCACAAAGTACACCATCCCTCTTGACATGTTAAAATTGTTCGTTTATAATAAGGCGAACAAATTTAACGCAAGGAGTTGTTTCTCATGAATTACCACATCTTAGAAATGCTCTATAATATTCCCGAGCTGCAAGACCTATCATACCAGATTTACCTGCAAATGCCAGAGCGAATTTCCCGCAAGGCACATCTGGCGGAGGTCTGGCAAGCCTGCAGGCAGCTTCCCGACCCGGAAGCCCAGGCTCTTTTTGACCGCCTGGAGGACGCCATACACTTTGACGGCGCTCTTCAGGAACGGGCGTCCTTTTTCACCGGGATCTATCTGGGCTGGGGGCTGTCCCGCAGCGGTCTGTAGGGGCGGGTATTACCCGCCTCTATCGCAGCATAGACGGGTATTTTGCGGGCGGATGATATCCGCCCCTGCGAAAGGACTCCGGAGCTCCTTATCGGATATTCAGCTCCTTCTCAACATCATTCAAATTGATGGTGAGCATCCGGCTGACCCCCTGCTCCTGCATGGTGACGCCGTAGAGCACGTCGGCCTCCTCCATGGTGCCCCGGCGGTGAGTAATGACGATAAACTGGGTCTTTTCCGACATATTGCGCATATACCGGGCAAATTTCACCACGTTGTTGTCGTCCAGGGCGGCCTCGATTTCGTCCATCACCACGAAGGGGGTGGGCCTTACCTTTAAAATAGCGAAGTACAGAGCGATGGCCACAAAGGCCTTCTCCCCGCCGGACAGCAGGGTAATGATTTTCAGCGCCTTACCCGGGGGCTGGACCTTGATTTCGATGCCGCAGTTGAGGACGTCGTTGGGGTCCTCCAGCTCCAGGGTGGCCTTGCCGCCCCCGAACAGCTCCAGGAAAGTCTGACCGAAGGCCTCATTGATGGTGGCAAACTCCCGCTGGAAGATGGTTTTCATCTCCTCGGTGATGCCGGCGATGATCTCCTCCAGCTCCTTCTTGGCCTTGTCCACATCATCCCTCTGGTCGGTGAGGTAGGTATATCGCTCGTTGACCCGCTGGAACTCCTCGATGGCCCCCACGTTCACGTTCCCCAGCCCGGAAATGGACCGTTTCAGCTCGGCGATCCGGCGGCTGGCCTTGGGCACCGACTCGATCTCCACCCGCTGCTGGCGGGCGGCCTCGTGGCTGAGCTCGTAGTTCTCCCACAGCTTGTCCAGCAGCTGCTTCTCCTCCATGGAGGCGGACACCTTCTTCTGCTCCAGCCGGGAGACCTCTCCCTCGGTGCGCAGCAGCTCCTCGTTGAGAGACTGGCTCTCCCTGGTAGCCTTCACCCGCTGGCCCTCCAGGTCGATCTTCTCCTGGTTCAGCCGGGCGATGGCCTCGTTCTGCCTGCGGCTCTCCTCCTGGAGGGCGGCCAGGGCCGCCTCCTTTTGGGCAATTTCCGCGGTAAAGCCCGCGTTTTTCTCCTCGTAGTCGGCCATCAGCGCCCGGCTCTGATCCCGGTCGCCGGCCATGCTGGCCTTCAGGTTCTCCAGCTCGGCCAGGCCGGAGCGGGTGGCCTCCCGTTCCGCCTCCAGGGCGGCCTGGGCGGCGGTGAGGGCGGCAACCTCCTGCGCAATCCGGGCAGACCGCTCCTGCACCTCGTTCTGCCCCCGGGCCTTGCCCTCGGCCTCGCTTTTCAGCGCGGCGTTCTCCCCCTCCAGGGCCTGGATGCGCGCCCGAGCCGCCTGGGTGTCCCCCTCGATCTGAGCGGCGCGGGTTTTCAGCTGCTCCAGCTCCTCCTGCTGCCCCTCTCCCTGGCGCTCCAGCTCGGCGGTAACGGTGCGCCGCTGGGACAGCTCGCCCTCCGCTTTCAGGATGGCGTCCTCCCACTGGCGCAGCTGGGCCTGGGCGGTCTCCAGCTCGTAGGCGGCGGCGGTGGACTCCCGCTCCGCCTCGGCCATGGCCCGCGCACCCTCGGCCACCCGGGACTTAATGTCCTCCAGCTGTTTGTTCAGCCGCTCCAGCTCGTTGGCCCGGCTCAAGATCCCGGCGCTGCGGCTGGCCGAGCCGCCTGTCATGGATCCGCCGGGGTTCAGGACCTGGCCGTCCAGGGTGACAATACGGAATTTATAGCCGTACTTCCGGGCGGCGGCGATGGCCGCGTCCAAATTTTCCATCACGGCCACCCGGCCCAGCAGGTTGGAAAAAACATTTTGATACCTGGGATCGAAAGAGATCAGCCGGTCGCCGACGCCCACAAAGCCGGGCTCCCGGCTGAGGGCCTCCCCCTCCCGAAGGGATCCGGGGCGGATGGAGCTGATGGGCAAAATGGTGGCCCGGCCCCCGTCCCGGCGTTTCAGATACTGGATGACGGCTTTGCCGTCCTCCTCCCGCTCCACCACAATATTCTGCATGGCCCCGCCCAGGGCGGTCTCAATGGCTACGGTGTACTGGTCGGGCACCTTCAACAGGTCGGCCACCGGGCCGTGGATGTTGCGGAGGGCGCCCCGCTGGGCCTCCCCCATCACCAGCTTCACCGCCTTGGTGTAGCCCTCGTGCTCCCGCTCCATCTCGGTAAGCAGCTTGATGCGGGAGGTGAGGGCGTTCTCCTCCATCTGCAGCTTCATGTGGGCATCTTTGGTCTGGTCCCACTTCTTTTTCCGGGAGTCCATCCGCAGCTGGTAGCCCTGGATCACGTTTTTGACGGCGTCCCGCTCCTCCACCGCGTCGTCATACCGGCGCTTGGCGGCCCGGGTCTCCTTTTGCGCCTCCTCCAGCCGGCCGGACAGCTCGTGGTGTTCCCGGCGGACGGTCTCGTCCCGGTCCATGACCTCCTGGGCGGCGGCGGCCAGGGCGGACAGCAGGGCTTTTGCCTCGGCGGCCCCGGCGGCGCCCAAGTCGGCCTGGGTGCGCAGCCGCTCCAGCTCCTGGGCCAGGGTGCCGGCAGAGCGGGCGGTCTCCTCCGCCTGACGGCTTTTCTCCGCCAGGGCGCTCCGGCCCTCCTCCATCTGGCCCTCGATTTCAGCCAGGCGGGCCTTGCGCTGCTCAATCTGCTGGGACAGGGAACCCTCCCGGTCCTCCTGCTGCTCCAGGTCGGCCTTGATGCGCTGGGCGGACTCCAGGTTGTGCTGAATGCTGCTTCTCAATACGGCCACAGCGGATTCCAGCTCGTTGGCCTGGGCCTGACGGCCCTGCATCTCAAAGCGAAGCCGGTCGGCCTCCACGTCCTTGTCCCGCATGGCCTGAGAATACTCTTCGGCGGCGGCGTAGGCCTTCTCCTGGCTGACCTTGACCTCTTCCTTCCGGCGGACGGCCTCCCGGTAGTCGGCCTCCAGCTTGATGTTATTGGCCCGGATACGCTCCAGGGTGTCCAGCCAGACGGAAATCTCCAGCGCGCGCAGCTCGTCCCGGAGGACCAGGAATTTTTTCGCCTTCTCGCTCTGCTCCCGCAGGGGCTCCACCTGGAGCTCCAGCTCGGAGATTTTGTCGTTGATTCTGACCAGGTTCTCGTCGGTGCGCTCCAGCTTGCGCTCGGCCTCCTCCTTCCGGTGGCGGAAGCGGGAGATGCCGGCGGCCTCTTCAAAGACCTCCCGGCGGTCGGCGGACTTTACCGACAGAATTTCGTCAATCCTGCCCTGGCCGATGATGGAGTAGCCCTCCCGGCCCAGACCGGTGTCCATGAACAGCTCGTTGACGTCCTTCAGGCGGACGGAGCGGCGGTTGATGTAGTACTCACTCTCCCCTGAGCGGTAGTACCGCCGGGTGACCATCACCTCGCTCTCCTCCATGTCGAAGAGGTGGGAGGTGTTGTCCAGCACCAGGGAGACCTCGGCATAGCCCGTCTGCTTGCGCTTGGCGGTGCCGCCGAAAATCACGTCCTCCATCTTGCCTCCCCGCAGCGCCCGGGTGGACTGCTCCCCCATCACCCAGCGGATGGCGTCGGAGATGTTGGACTTACCAGACCCGTTGGGCCCCACAATGGCGGTGATGTCCTCGCCAAAGGTGAGGACCGTCTTGTCCGGGAAGGACTTGAAGCCCTGGATTTCCAATGCTTTTAAATACAATCAGGCCACCTCGTTATCTGTCAAGGGACGGGTACCGGCTCCGCCCTGCGTAAACATACTGATAGATGTTACATTATACCAAAAGCCCGAAAAAAATGCAATCGCTATTTCAACGCGAAAGCCCCCCTTGTCAAAGGGGGGCTTAAATCGCCTACGCCCGCACCACCGCGTGGAGCAGCGACCAGATGGACCAGAGGAACCCGGCCACAAAGACCGCCGCCAGCACGGGGACGATCAGCTCAACGGAGGAGGAAAACTGCTGGGGGAATATCTGCATCAGCAGCATGGGGGCCATGACCGCAACCCAGATGATCCAGCCGCCTTTTGAGCCAAACCGCTGGAGCAGCGCCCCCACGATGACACCGCCGGCGACAGCCACCCCAAAGGCGATCAGCCACCAGTACCAGTCCAGGGTAAAGGCCTCAATAATCAGGGTCTTTTCCGGCACAGAGACCAGCTCCCCGGCCAGGTTCTCATAGAAGCTTCCTGTTGGGACTTCCAGCCCCTCCAGATGGGGCGGCGGCGACGCTGGTGTGATGTGCCCCGACAGCCCCATCACCCAGCCGTTCATCCCCGCCAGCTTTGCCCACAGAGGGACGCAGAGGAAGCGCTCCACAGCGGCCAGCACTCCGCCCAGGGCCAGGGCGAAGGCGGACTCGAAGGC
>JAAWLY010000150.1 GCA_022798155.1 Lawsonibacter sp.
CAAAGGGGACGGCGGGCTTTGCCACGTTGCTGGTCAGGGCATAGAGACGGCTGCCCTGGCCGCCGGCCAGCAGCATGGCGACAACTTCTTTTTTCATGTCGTTCACCTCTTACTTTTTTGGTGCGATGGCATCTATGGAGATCGGGGCAAGGCCCCGAGGGTGCCCGGGAAGCTCTGCCTTCCTTGTTAAAGGGAGGGGGACCGCCGGGCAAAGCCCGGTAGCGGAGGGATTTCGTCCAAGCAGAGAGCTTTTAATCCGGAATCCCCCACCCCTCTTTGGCAAGGGGGCGGGGGAGCGATATTACTTCTCCGCCTTTTTGGCCCGGGTGCGCTTGGGCTTGTCCGCCGCGGGGGCCTCTTCCGCCTTGGGCTTGCGGCCGCGGCGCTTGGGGGCCTCCTCTGCTGCGGGGGCCGCCTCTGCCTTGGGCCTGCGGCCACGCCTCTTGGGGGCCTCTTCCGCCGCGGGGGCGGGGGCTGCCTCTGCCTTGGGCGCCTTTTTGGCGGCGGGCTTCTTCTCCGCCTTGGGCTTGCGCACCGGGTTCTTGCGCACACAGCGATAGATCACCGCAGACATGGGGGGCAGGTCCACCATGAAGGACTGCTGCTGGTCGTGGCAGGGGATTTTCTCGGTCTTGACCGGCTCCTTGTCCCCCAGGCCCTCGCCGCCATAGGCCGGGTCGTCGGTGTTGAACACCGCCGCCCAGCTTCCGCCGAAGGGGGCGCCCACCCGGTAGCCCTTGCGGTGCTCCGGGGAGAAGTTGCACAGGACAATCAGGGGGGTCCCCTTCCGGTCCCAGCGCAGGAAGGCCACCGTGTTGGCCGTGTTGTCGTCGGCGCACAGCCACTGGAAGCCCTGCCAGGAATCGTCCTGCTCCCACAGGGGGGCGTTTTCCAGATAGAAGGCGTTCATGGCCTTGAAGAAGTCCTGGGTCTGGCGGTGGGGGGCGTATTGCAGCAGGTGCCAGTCCAGGGAGTATTCGTAGTGCCACTCGTTCCACTGGCCCAGCTCCGCCCCCATGAAGGTGAGCTTCTTGCCGGGATGGGTCATCATATAGGTGTAGAAGGCCCGGACGCCGGCAAACTTCTGGGGGTTGTCCCCGGGCATCTTGCCAAAGAAGGAGCCCTTCATGTGCACCACCTCGTCGTGGCTGAGAGGCAGGATATAGTTCTCGGAGAAGGCGTACATCAGGGAGAAGGTGATGTCCCGGTGGTTAAACTGGCGGAAGTAGGGGTCCAGCTTGATATAATGGCAGATGTCGTTCATCCAGCCCATGTTCCACTTGAAGTTGAAGCCCAGGCCGCCGTCGTCCACAGGCTTGGTCACCTTGGGCCAGGCGGTGGACTCCTCCGCCACCATCAGCACGTCGGGGTGGGCGGCAAAGACGGCGGTGTTCAGGTCCTGGAAGAACTTGATGGCCTCCAGATTCTCGTGGCCGCCGTTGATGTTGGGCATCCACTCTCCGTCTTTCCGGTTGTAGTCCAGATAGAGCATAGAGGACACCGCATCTACCCGCAGCCCGTCCATGTGGTACTCCTCCAGCCAGAACATGGCCGAGGAGAACAGGAACGAGCGCACCTCGGGCCGGCCAAAGTCAAATACGTCAGTGCCCCACTCCTTGTGCTCCCCCTTCCGGGGGTCGTTGTATTCGTAGGTGGGGGTGCCGTCGAAGTTGTAAAGGCCGAAGGCGTCACGGGGGAAGTGGGCGGGGACCCAGTCCATGATGACCCCTACCCCCGCCTGGTGGAGCTGGTCGATCAGGTACTTCAAATCGTCCGGCGTGCCAAAGCGGCTGGTGGCCGCGAAGTAGCCGGTGCACTGATAGCCCCAGGAGGCGTCCAGCGGGTGCTCGGTGACGGGGAGCAGCTCCACGTGGGTAAAGCCCATCTCCTTCACGTAGGGCACCAGATAGCCGGTGATGTCCCGATAGCTGAGAAATTCTCCTTCGCCGGTGCGCCGCCAGGAGCCCAGATGGCACTCGTAGATGTTCATGGGCCGGCGGTAGGGCGGGTTCTTCTCCCGGAAAGCAAACCAGTCCCGGTCGCCCCACTGGTAGCTGGTGTTCAGATCATAGATCTTGCTGGACACGTCGGGCCGGGTGGCGGCGTGGAAGCCATATGGGTCGGCCTTGCCTACAAACCCGCTACCGTCCGCCTTATGTATGGCGTACTGGTAGGCGTCGTAGCGCTGAAGGCCGGGGACAAAGGCCTCCCAGATGCCCCCCTCTACCCTGGTCATGGGCGTGGCCTCCAAATCCCAGCCGTTGAAGTCGCCGATGACGGTGATCTTGGGGGCGTTGGGCGCCCAGACCCGAAACAGATAGCCCTCCGCCCCGCTTTCATCCTTGGCCGGATGGGCGCCGAAGCACTGCCAGGCATGGGTGGAGCGGCCCTCGGAAAAGGCTTCCAGTTCTAAAAAAAGGTCGTTAGAAGAGAGATTTTCTTGGTATTTAGACATTTTTATCACCTCGTGGATTCTTTTGCAGATTCTTGTCAGCTAAAACCAACAAGGGCTTGTCAAATGAGCTTGCATATATTTATCAAAATTATACAACATCAAAGTGTAACCGTCAAGTAAAATAGTGGAAAACCAGCAAGAAAATTCGCGAAGAAATTCCTAGAGCGGCAAGGGGTCGGGGATTTGGGGGGGACACTGGGGCGGGCAAAGGCCCCTTTGGAGTGCATACCTGGAAGCGCCGCCCTGCCAAAGAGGCTTTTTGCCCGCGGCCGGGACAGGGGCGGCGGGCGATGTAGGGGCGGGTATTACCCCGCCATAAGCAGCTCCCGCAGCATCCGGGAGAAAATGCCGGGGACGGACAGCCGCTCCACCGCCTCAGACGCCAGAATGGGCACGGTATCCCGCAGCTCTTCCCCCACATAGACCTCCAGCCGGCCCAGGGTCTGGCCCCGCTCCACCGGAGCCTCCACGTTTTCCGCCAGCTCCATCCGGGTGGTCACCTGGCCCGCCTCGCCCCGGCGCACCAGCAGCCGGCACTCCCGCTCCAGCTGGGGCTGCACCTGCTCCTGCTCCCCCAGCAGCACGTCCACCGGCGCCAGGGGGGCCTCCGGGTAGACGGGAACCAGCGCGTAGTTGGCAAAGCCATAGTCCATCAGGGCCTTGGCGTCCTCAAAACGCTGGTTGCTGGTGGGCGCGTGCATCACTACCGCAATCAGCTCCATGCCCTCCCGCTCCGCTGTGGCCGACATGCAGTACATGGCCGAGTTGGTAAAGCCCGTCTTTAAGCCGGTGGCCCCCTGATAAAAGCGGATCAGCCGGTTGGTATTGGTCAGGCCGAACTCCCCGTTTCGGATGGAGTCCATCCAGATGGTGGTGTACTCCCGGATCTTCGGGTGGTTTAAAATCAGCTCCCGGCTCATCAGGGCAATGTCGTGGGCGGAGGTGACATGGCCCTGGGCCGGCAGACCGGTGCAGTTGAGAAAATTGGTGTCACCCATGCCCAGCTCCTGGGCCCGCTGGTTCATCCGAGAGACAAAGGCGCTCTCGCTGCCCGCCACAAACTCCGCCAGAGCTACCGCGCAGTCGTTGCCCGACACCACCGTGACGCACTTAATCATCTCCGACACCGGCATCTGCTCCCCCTCCTTCAGATACACCTGGGATCCGCCCATGCCCGCGGCGTAGGTGGAGACGGTTACCATGTCCTCCATGGAGATTTCTCCCGCGTCCACCGCCTCCATCACCAGCAGCAGGGTCATAATCTTGGTGACGCTGGCCGGCTCCAGCTTCTCGTGGGCGTTCTCCTCCAAAAGGAAGGCCCCCGTCTCCTTTTCCATCAGCACGCAGGAGGCGCAGGACAGATTCAGCCCCGCCTGCGCCGGGGCCGCCCCGGCCAGAGGGATTGCGGCAACGAGGGTTACCGCCGCCAGTAGAAACGATGTGAGTTTTTTCATAAAGGATTCCTCCTGATCCATATCTTATCGCTCCAATTTTGCCTCCTGCCCTCCGCAAGGGGGCGGGAAAATCATAGGATTTGAGCGCTTCGTGTATGGTCAGGATGTGGCAAAGACAGTTTTTCTATTCTTTTGGCGGATTGGTATTTTTTGCTGATACCGCCGCGGGCGGAGCAAAATCCCCCGCCACGCCCACGGGGACGCAGTTGATTCATTTGACTATATCGTCCGCCGGGCGAAAAAGAGGGCGAAACAGGCGAAAACAAAAAATTTTTTGCTCGGTGCATCCAAACGTACAACTTTTGCCCTCCAGCCCCCATGATTGTAAGGAGGGATGGAATGGCAAAGGCAAAGGGGCTCCCAGACCGGGAGCAGATTATCAAGCGCATGTGGAAGCTGGCCAACGCCGGCGCGGGAGACGCCGTGAAGCTGGCCTGCTTCCCCCCAGAGGAGTGGCAGGACACCGAAGGGCTGGACCTGGACGCCCTCACCGAGTTTAAGCGGGGGAGCAACGGCGTGGTAGAGCTGAAATTCGCCGACCGGGGGCGGCTGCTGGAGCGGCTGCTGGACACGGTGGACCACAGCGGCGAGGACCAGGTGGACCGCTTCCTCCATGCCATGGAGCAGCAGGAGGGATAGGGTGGTTTTTTCCAAAAAGCAGAGGCAGGTGCTCACCTGGTGGCGGCCCGGATCCCCCTGCCGCGGCAGGCAGGCCATCATCTGCGACGGGGCCGTGCGCAGCGGCAAGACCCTGTGCACCGGCCTGTCCTTCTTCTGCTGGGCCATGTGCTCCTTTGAAAACCGGAATTTTGCCCTGTGCGGGCGGACCATCCAGTCGGTGCGGAGAAACCTGCTGTCTGAGCTGCTCCCCCTGCTGGAAAAGATGGGCTTTCGCTGCGACCAGAAGGTGTCTCGAAATGTCATCCTGGTGCGGCTGGGCGGGCGGTGGAACCAGTTTTACCTCTTCGGCGGCAAGGACGAAAGCTCCGCCGCCCTGATCCAAGGCATCACCCTGGCCGGCGCCCTGCTGGACGAGGTGGCCCTGATGCCCCGCTCCTTCGTGGAGCAGACCGCCGCCCGATGCTCCGTCACCGGCTCCCGGCTGTGGTTCTCCTGCAACCCGGAGTCCCCCGCCCACTGGTTCTATCAGGAGTGGATATGCAAGGCGGAGGAAAAAAAGGCCCTGCGCCTCCAGTTCACCATGGCCGACAACCCGGGGCTGTCCCGCGAGGTGCGGGAGCGGTACGCCAACACCTTCCAGGGCGCCTTTTACCGCCGGTTCGTGCTGGGGGAGTGGGTGGCCGCCGAGGGGCTGGTGTATGACTTCTTCGACGACAGTTTTGTCCGGCCGGTCCCGGAGGGGCCCTTTGAGGAGTGGTACATCTCCTGCGACTATGGCACCTCCA
>JAAWLY010000151.1 GCA_022798155.1 Lawsonibacter sp.
GACACCCCCCGGTAGATCAGGGGCAGGGTCACGTTCTCCAGGGCGTCCAGCTCCTGGATCAGGTTGTAGCCCTGAAAGATGAAGCCGATCTCCCGGTTGCGGATGCGGGCCAGCTGTTTGTCGGTGAGGGAGCCGATGTCGGTGCCCTCCAGAAAGTACTCCCCATAGGTGGGGATGTCCAGACAGCCCAGCACGTTCATCATGGTGGACTTGCCCGAGCCAGACTGGCCCACGATGGCCACAAACTCCCCTTTGCCGATCTGGAGGGAGACGCCGTCCAGCGCCCGGACCTCGCTCTCCTTCCCCTCGTTGTATATCTTATAGAGGTTTCGAATGTCTATCAGCATACCGGACACCTCGATCAGCCGTAGCTGCTGTCGGTGAGGGTGTAGTTGAGGAACACGGTGTCGCCCTCCGCCACGCCGGACTTGATCTCCACGTTCTGGGTGTCGGCGATGCCGGTCTCTACGATCACGGGGTAGTAGCCCTCTTCCTCCGTGGGGAAGGTGCGCTTCTGGCCGGGCTGGATCTCCGGGAACTGCAGCTCGGGCACATCGTCGGGCCGCTCCTCCCGCTGGACGAAGACCACCGAGCACCGGTTGCCGTCCATGTCAGGGAAGTACTGCACACAGGCGGTGGGGACCATCACGCAGGCTTCCGACTCGCTGGTGACGAAGGAGTATTGCAGGCCCATGCCCTCCATCAAAGCGCCGCCGAAGTTGTCCACCGTCAGGGTGACGGGGTACTTGGTGCCGCTGGAGCTGCCCCCCATCATGCTGTCGCCGCCCTGGCTGCCGGACATGTCGATGGAGGTGACCAGGCCCTGGAAGACGTTGTCATTGTAGTCCTTCAGGTCCACATAGCTGCCCGGCTTGATGAAGGAGATGTTCCGGTCGTCCACACTGATGGTGACCAGCATGGTCACGTTGTTGGAGATCATAATCACCGTGTCGCCGCTTTTCACCTCCTGGCCCTCCACCAGGTTGCAGGAGGTGACGGTGCCGTCGATGGGAGCCACGGCGTTGAAGTCGGCCATGGCCTCCTGGGCCTCGTCCAGCTTCTTCTGCTGCTCCTGAATCTTCTCGTCGATGGTGGAGGAGCCTAAGTACAGCAGGGCCTCCCCCGCCGAGACGTTGGCGTAGTCCAGCAGGTTGCCCAGACCCGCCACCGGGCCGGAGGCCTTGGCCAGCACGTCCCGGGTCTCGAAGTACTCGGTCTGGCCGTTCTGGTAGGGGTAGATCTCCGAGCCGTCGGCGGCGGTGAGGACGGCGGAGGCATCCATGCCGGCGGTGAGGGTGCCGGGGTTGTCAAAGACAATTTCCACCTCAAAGTGGACGGCCCCCTCGGTGGAGATAAAGCTCACCCGGTTGATCTTGTCCACCCGGCCGGTGAAGGAGCGCATCACCGCCGGAATGGACACGTCCACGCTCTGGCCCACGTAGATGTCGTTCTCATAGGCGTAGCTAAAATAGAGGGACAGCTTCAGCTGCTTGTCGTTGACCAGGGTGGCCACCTTGGTGCCCTCGCCCACCTGCTGGTCGATCTGGAAGTCCTGCACCTCGATCAGCTTGCCGGAGAAGGGGGCGCGGACAGTGAGGTTGTTGGCTTCCTCCAGCAGCTTGTTCATCTCCTCCTGAGCCTGGGACAGCTGGGTCTCTGCGGCCTCGCTGTAGATGGTGTACAGCGGGTCGCCCGCCATGACGGTCTGCCCGCCGGTGACGAAGACCTCCTCTACAATGCCGCTCTGGGTCAGGGTGATGGCGGCCGACTCCTTGGCCCGGGCGGTGCCCCGGCCGGACACCTTGCTCTGGATGGTGCCGATCATCGCCGTGGCGGGGAAGATCTCCCCCACCTCCTCGTCGGTGGCGGTAAGGAAGCGGTACAGGGCGAAGCCGCCCCCACCGAAGATGGCCGCAGCCACCCCCAGGGCAATTAGCCGCTTGATGATCTTCTGCCGTCCCTTCCCGGCCGGCTTTTTGGCCTTTGGGGGGCCGGAGGGCGCGGGGGCCGTCTCCTGTCCGGTCTGTGCCGGTACGGCCTCCTGCGCAGCCGGGGCGGTCTGCTTGTCTTTTACATCTGGCATTTCGGTTTTTCTCCTATTCTATAAAAACGTTGCCCGGGGCTTTTGGCCTCCGGGCAGACCTGCGGTTGTCCATCGGTTTCTATTATATGCCTGACCATCGGGAATAGGCAATTACAGAGTGATTACAAATTCTTAAATTAAGATTAAGATACGCGCTCAAAACGGCATCGCCCGCCAGAGGATCCCTTCTGTTTTATAGACGAAACCAAAAGGAAAAAGTTCCGCCTTTCCCAAAAATTTTCCCTATCTTTTGGGGGAAACGTTTGGGCACTTCCTCCATGGCGTTCCCTGCGCACAAGTTTTCCAAATATATCATAAAACAAAAAATAAAATTAAATATTGACTTTAATAAAATTAAAGCATATAATGTAAACCACAGGAAGGAGGAGATGTATGGCAATAGAATTGCTGCCCGAGTGGATGGCCGGGCTGGAGGAGGAGGACGTGGCCTTTATCAAGAGGTTCATCCTGGCCTCCGGGTCGCTGAAGGAGATGGCGGGCCAGTACGGCGTCACCTACCCCACGGTCCGCCTGCGGCTGGACCGGCTGATCCAGAAAATCCGGCTGACCGAGGATGTGGCCGCCGACCCCTATATCGCCACCATCAAACGGCTGGCCATGAACGAAAAATTGGACCTGGACACCGCCAAGGTCCTGATCGCGGAGTACAAAAAGATAAGACACAAGGAGGAATTATAAATGGGAATAAATCTCACATTCATATTGGTTATGATACCAGTTGTGCTGTTCATGTTTATGCTGCCCATCGCTTTGCTGGTGGCGTTACAGGTGTGGCTGTGTAAAAAGGGCCCAAAGCTGGGGCTCATCCTGCCGGGCATCTCCCTGGCGCTGTCCCTGGTGCTGGTGTTCAGTATGGCCTCCTTCTCCGTGGCGCACGGCGGGGTGATCTCCGGCGGCGGCAACCGCCTGGAGCCAAACGGGCAGGAGGTCCCCGCCCAGACGGAGATCGAGGAGCGGGTGAAACTGGAGTTCCACCCCAGGACCTTGATGGCCGTCGGCGTAGTTTTTCTGGTGACCAACATCCCCACGGCGGTGTTCGGGGGCATCTGGCTGCACTACAAGGGCCGGCAGGACACCCTGGAGGACCTGAAACGGATGCGGATTGAGGACCTGGAATAATAAAAAACTCGCCGTATGGCGAGTTTTTTAATGCGCCGGGAACAATGTTGCCATGTTCCCGGCGTGTTCAGAACAGCAAAGAAATATGGTCTTACTCCCCGGGGTTCTCCCGGGCCAGCCGGTCCAGCACCATCTTGTAGCCCCCGGAGCCGTAGCGCAGCTCGGTGTTCACCCGGGTGATGGTGGAGCTGCTGGTGGCGATTTCGGCGCGGATGGTCTCGTAGGTCTTGCCCTCGGAGAGCATCCGAGCCACCTGGAGGCGCTGGGCGAAGGCTGCCAGCTCCTGGACGGTGAGCAGGTCGCCAAAGAAGCGGTAACACTCCTCCAGGTCCTTCAGGGACAGGACCGCGCGGAACAAATCGTCAATCGACTCATTACGGTCATTGCGGATACGGGGCATGGCCGAAACTCCTCCTTATATTTCGATCTCACAAGGGAGGCCCAGCACCACCGGACCGCCAATACAGGCGGATACCGCTTCGCCATTCCGGCGGACTATGGCGGCCTGAATGGCACCGGCGGGCTGGATATAGTCCCGGACAAAGGGCCCGTCGGGGGCGTTCCGGCTCTGGGCCGCGGCGGCTGCCAGGGAGCCGGAGCCACAGCTGCCCTCCCACACCAGAGTTCCGGCAGCGGGTACCTTGACCAGGGGAGTCATCTTCTCCCCCTCCAGAAAGATCACGCCGTAGGCCTCCAGACCGGGGATTTTTTGGAACAGAGGCTCAGCCCGCTCAAAGAAGTCCAGGCTGGGAGCCACGCCCTCCGCCACAAAGTGGGCGATGCCCCCCAGATCCACCAAAGTGCCGGTATAGCCATCCACCTCCCGAAGCTCCGTGGTCCTTGGAAGGGGCATTTGAGCCTGGGCGGTTCCGGCGGCCAGATCCACATCCACAGTGACGGGATACGCGCAGCCGCTGACCTCCACCAGCACCTGGGCCGGACCGCCCAGAGCCTGAGCCGTCAGCATCCCAAAGGCCCGGGTGGCGTTGCCGCAGAACTCGCCGCCCGCCATTTCCAGCCGGCCGGCGCCCCCCATCACCGGGGGACAGACAAAGCCCACCTGCTCCGCGTTGGAGCGGGACATCAGCCTGGCGGCAATCCCGGCCCGCTCCCCCGTGGGGAGCGGGTCCAGGACGAAAAGAGTAATATTGCCCGCAGGGTCGGCCCGTACAACTTTCAGTTTCATGGCTTACTGGAAGTCGGGGATATATTCCTTTACGATGTCCAGCAGCTCGCCGCTGCGGATCATCTTTTCCACCTCCAGAATGTCGGGCCAGATCTCCCGGTCAATCTCGTAGAAGTCCACCTTCTCCCGCACATGCTTGAGGATGGCCTCGTGGACGGGGGCGATGCCCTGGCCGTGGGTATTCAGCCGGCGGCGGATATCGACGGCCTGGCAGGCGGTGAGCAGCTCGTCGGCCAGCACCGAGAAGGTATTCTGAACAATCATCCCCGCCTTGCGCCCGGCGGTGGTGCCCATGGAGACGATGTCCTCCTGGTTGGCGGAGGAGGGGATGGAGTCCACGCTGGCGGGGTGGGAGAGCACCTTGTTCTCCGACACCATGGAGGCGGCGGCGTACTGGACGATCATGAAGCCGGAGTTGACCCCTGGCTTGGTGGTGAGGAAGGGGGTCAGGCCGTTGGACAAAGCGGCGTTGACCATCCGCTCAGTGCGGCGCTCAGAGGCGTTGGCAATCTCGGAGCAGGCGATGCCCAGCGTGTCGAAGGGGATGGCCATGGGCTCGCCGTGGAAGTTGCCGCCGGAGATGACCGCCTCGTCCTCCAGGAAGATGAGGGGGTTGTCGGTGACGGCGTTAAGCTCAATTTCCACCTTGTCCCGCACGTAGTCCAGGGCGTCGCGGACGGCGCCGTGGAGCTGGGGGATGCACCGCAGGGCGTAGGCGTCCTGGACCCGGTCGTGCTGGCAGTTGTCGATAATCTCAGAGCCGGCCAGCAGCTTGCGCATGTTCTCGGCCACCAGCATCTGGCCCTTCTGGCCGCGCACCTGATGGATGCGGGGGTCGAAGGCGTTGCGCAGGCCGGTGAGG
>JAAWLY010000152.1 GCA_022798155.1 Lawsonibacter sp.
CGTACAGCTCGCAGAACACCAGCTCCCAGTTGAATTTCTGCTCCTTCTCGTTCCAGTCCACCGGACAGCCCCGGCCCTGGTCCTCCACCTGGATGGAGCCATCCTCGAAGCGGGTGACGGTAATCAGAGAGCCGTGGCCCTCCCGGGCCTCGTCAATGGCGTTGGACATGATCTCGAACACGGCGTGCTCGCAGCCCTCCAGGCCGTCGGAGCCGAAAATCACCCCCGGGCGCTTGCGCACCCGGTCGGCCCCCTTCAGGGCGGAGATGGAGTCGTTGCCGTAATTTTTCTTCTGTGCCATGATGATACCTCATTTTCCTCTTAGGCATAAAAACCCAATATAACAATTTACATCTTATCAGAAAGATGGGGGAAAAGTCAAGGGATGTTCAGGGGCGGATGTGATGGCATATCACCGCAGTCCATCTCCCCGGCGGAAACTGCGGGCCATACAAAGCATACCGCATAAAACCGGCGAAACCGCGCAAACTGACGGGAAAGGGGAGAAAAACATGGAATGTTTTCAAGTGTTAGAGGCTGGAGAGGGTATCGAGGCGGCCATTCTCCGGGGGCTGGCCGCCCGGGGCGGCCTGGGAGGCCGGTGCGTCAGTGGAAACCACCCGGCTCTGCTGGTGGTCTCCCCCCAAGCGGCGGCCAGAGGGCTGCGGCTGCCCCAGCGCTGCCGCACCGTACTGCTGCCGGGGGGAATGGGGGGAAATCCGCCCCAGGCGGCCAGCGCCATCAGCTACGGGGCCTCCCCCCGGGACAGCCTGACCATCTCCAGCCGGGAGGGAAATACCCTGTGGGCCGCCCTCCAGCGGGAGGTGGTCACTGTCAGCGGCCGGGTGGTGGAGCGCCAGGAGTTCCCCCTGACCCTGCGGCCCGGGGAGGAGGAGCTGGCCGCCCTGGCCGTCGCCGGGGCGCTGACCCTGCTGGACGTACCCCCGGAGGAACTGGCCCAGCCCTCCTCCGGCCCCTGACCGGCAGTTGACGTGTCAAGCGCGTCCCCGGCAACGTACCGGGGACGCGCTTTGGTTTATGAATTGGGTTTGATCTCGTGTTCCCGGTAATACTGCGCCCACTGGAACCGTTGGTAGGCGTCCAGCGCCTCCCCCTCCAGCCCGTCGGTCAGCACGCTGTCTACCAGGAACCGCCCCTGGGTGTGAAGCAGCGGGGAGTATGCCCGCATCTCCCGGGACAGCTGCATAAAGCCCGGGCCCTCCCAGCCGCACTGGTCAAAGAGTTCCTCCATCAGCAGGCACGGGGAGAAATCGCCGCCCTCCCCCGTAAACTCCCGCCCCAGAACTTCTTTGGCCGCCGAATTGGCCCAAATCAGGTAGGGGGTGGAGTAGTAGTCGTAAACCCCCTCCTGGGTGGACAGATCAAAGGTGACACCCAGCTCGGTGTAGACCGAGTTGCCGTTGCCCGACCAGGGCTTGTGGTCCCCGAAGAGCACCAGCACCACCGGCTCCTCCATCTCCTCCAACCGCTGAACCGTCTCCTCCACCGCCTGTATGGTCAGGGATATGCCGTTAAAATAGTTGTTCAGTATGGAGCAGCTCTCCTCGCTCAGCCCCGTCTCCTCCGGGGTCAGGTAGAACGCTCCATAGGTGCGCTCCGAGCCGTAGGGGCCGTGGTTCTGATAGGTCACCGAGAAGGAGAAGCAGGGCCCCTCCCTCATCCGCTCCTCCAGCTGGTCCAGCTCCTTTGTCATAAACAGCCGGTCAGAGTCCGCTACCGCCTGAAAGCCGTCCATAAAGTCGCCATAATAGTTCTCTAAAAAGCGGTAGTCCTGAAAACCCAGGTACTCGTTGACATTCTGCCGGTTGTAGAACCAGGCGTACCCCGGGTGGCCGCCAAAGACCTGGTAGCCCTGATTCCGGAAGTACCAGGCGTAAGAGTCAACCGGGGCCCGGAAGTCCTCGTGGTCGGCGTAGCCGGTGACAAAGGCCCACTCCGTATTCACCGTGCCGCCGGCGAAAATGTTGGTTAGCAGATTGCCGGACACCGACTTCTCCTCCAATGCGTGCCAGGGGGCGTAGAGCCGCTGGACCCCTTCCTCTCCGGACAGGGCCGGGAAGTCGGTCATGTCGCAGAAGGCCTCCAGCATAAAGCCCAGCACCGATACCTGCCGGTCCGCGGGAATCTCGCTGTCGGGGTACTCTGCCAGCACCTGGGCCGCCTGGGCCTGGTGATAGCCCTTGGGCGGGCTGGGAAACAGGTCTTTGCCGCTGCGCAGGAAGGAGTAGACGCACCCCCGGGATACATAGGCCTCCGCCGGCGCCCACTGGTTAATCATGTCATTGTTGTTGATTCTCCAGTAAATTGTATCGCTGCTATAAGGGCCGGCCAGCGCCACCGCGATCAGCGCCAGACAGCTGGCCGCCCCAAGGGTACGGACCTTCAGCCCCCGCAGCCCTCGGGGCATAAAGATCAGCGTGAAGAGCAGTCCCACCGCAAAACAGCCCAGCCCAAGCTGAATCAGCCGGTTAAGCTCCAGCTCATACCCCCCCACAATGTCCCCCGCCTCCATCACCAGCCGCAGGTCCACGGCCAGCAGGGGGTCGGTGCGCAGGCGGATCTTGAAATAGTTCACCACGGCGATGGCCATAGAGGGAATAAAGCTGCCCAGATAAGCCGCCCAGGCCCGGCGGAACAGGAAATAAAACAGCCAGATCAGCAGCACGGGAAACAGGCAGTTCAGGGCCAGCAGCAGCGGGCTGCTTAAAAAACGCTTGAACAGCAGAACGCCGCTGACCGACTGGCAGGTAAAGGCGGAAAACACCAGGGTCAGCAGCCCAACGCAGCAGCCCAGCCCCGTCAGCGCCACAGCCATCCAGATATGGTGGGCCAGCCTGCAGCCCTCCGGCGCCTCCGGAGGAAGGCGGAGCATGTAGTATAGTTTCTTCATTGGAGTCTCTCCCTATGTAATGGACTTCGTCTGTCCTCAGGCAGGCGTTTTGTCTATTTTAGCGAATTATGTCCAACTTTGCAAGGGAAAGAATCTGCGTAATCACGCCCACAGAGAAACTGTCTTGCCCCGCCGCCGGCAGACAGGACAGCTAAGCCTTGGTCAGTCCTCAGACGCTTCATACTCCAAAATGTCCCCGGGCTGGCAGTTTAAAACCTTGCAGATAGCATCCAGAGTGCTGAATCGGATAGCCTTCACTTTTCCCGTTTTTAAATAGGAGAGATTGACGTTGGATATGCCCACCTGGGCGGCCAGGTCGTTGAGGCGCATTTTCCGGTCTGCCAGCACCCGATCAAGGCGAATAATAATCATAACGTGTGATCTACCTCATCCTGCAAATGAACCCCGTAGCGGATGATATACGCGGCCACGATAAACGCAATGGAGGGAACCACCGTATCCAGCATATGCTGCCCCGTGGCAATGGACACCCCGCCGTCGGAGATAAGGTTGGTGAGCCAGCAGATCAGCAGCTTAAGGAACGGGACAAACACAGCCACCGAAAACTGGATCAGTCCGTAATAGAGCAGATAGAAAGCGTTTTGTTCCGTGAAAATCTGGCCCCCGTGTATGTTGGAGCACACACGGCTCAAAAACCAGAGCGCCAGCATGATGGGAACCGTATGGACGGCGTACATCAGCGAAAGCCCAAGCTGAATGGTCCCATCAACCTGGTCGTCGTCATTCGTCCATACATGAATTTCATCGCTTATGTGGACGGTCATCCCCCGGGAATGGGAGCTGTGGTCCTCCTCCGCGTATATTGCGCGCTCATAGCGCCCCGCATGTGTGTGGAGGATGAAGGTCTGGCGGCCTATAAAGCTGAAGACTGTGCATAGGGCCAAAAGGCCGATCCCCAAATAGCAGACAAATTCCATCAACCTGGCGGTGGATTTCGCAAATCGCTCATTTACAAGTTTCTGAATAAACCTCATAGTTATCACCTCAGGTCTATAATACCATGCTAATTCTCCTTCGTCAATAAATATTTAATATTTATCGTTAGATTTTTATCGTTTATTGTTGGCAGGGACCCGATACAAAAATCGCCCGCCGGGACGCGGCCGAGGCAGCTGCGTCCCAACAGGCGAAAGCCGTGTTGGTCATCCAATAGAGTGTTAGACAGTCAAGAATATCGTCCATCGTCAATAGCGGCCAATCGCTCCAAGCGTGATATTTTTCCGTAATCCATGAGGCCATTCCCGCAGGGGAGTCACTAAGCATATACGCCAATGTCTGGGGCTTGGTGCTGTTTATGCTGATATATGCCCCCTCCATGCGGGTCCATTCCTTGGCGCGGCGCTTATAATCCCGTTCTGTTGGTGTGAGTGTTTCATCTGGTGCATCCACAAGCTCCCCCGCAAACCCTACATCAGTGATGTGGATACCCCTGACCTCGTCCGGATAGCGCGCAGCGAGATAGCAGGTCACGCCCCTGCCCATGTCCCCGCCGGATGCCGCATATTCTTGATAGCCCAACACTTCTGTCATAAGCCTATGCCACAATTCAGCAACTTCTGCATTATTAAAGAAACCTTTTGCCGGCAATGTTGAAAATGCAAAACCAGGGAGTGACGGCACTACAAGGTCAAAGTCAGAAAGCAGAGGAAACACCTTTGTATAGCGCAGGAAACTATCTGGCCATCCATGTGTCAACAGCAGTGGCAGAGAGCCTCTATGGGAACTTTGAATGTGAAAGAAATGGATCGTTACCCCACCCAATTTGCAGATAAACTGCGGATATTGGTTTAGCTCTTTCTCCTTGCGGCTCCAGTTATAACCGTCACGCCAGTACGCCAGAAGCGATGAAAGATATTGATTGTCTGTTCCCAGCGTCCAGTTTTCTTTTTCCAACGATTTTGGCAGTCTTGTATAGCTAATTCGGCGGTGAAGTTCCTCAAATTGTTGATTGTCAAAATGAATGCAAAATCCTTTTCTCATTTTTGAGAATCCCCCCTCCAAAGCCCGACTTGTCGTTTTCAATATAGTAAAAGAAGCATCTGCTGACAAGGATAAATGTAGAGGGGTACTCACTTCCTATGATTCATAAAAAAATGTTGCCAAATCGTTGCCACAGAGGGGGCTAAACCTTGAAAAGTCCAGTCATATCAAGGCTTTCCCGCACTCGGAAATCACTCCCACTCGTTGCTGGGCATCCTATTCTAACGGATTTTGCTTTAGAAATATGATACCCTGTTCTTTTGATTATTTGATATATCCATATTATCCAGCCTATACGATGGGCTGTTATCAAATT
>JAAWLY010000153.1 GCA_022798155.1 Lawsonibacter sp.
CTGGGGGTCCAGGCCGTTGACCGGCTCGTCCAGCACCAGAAGGTCCGGGTCCCCGGCCAGGGCGATGGCGATGCCCAGCCGCTGGCGCATGCCCAGGGAGAAGTTCCGGGCCTTCTTTTTGCCGGTGCCAGACAGGCCTACCAGCTCCAGCAGCTCGTTTACCCCCTCGTCCGAGGGGACCCCCAGCACCCGGTGCTGCTCCTTGATGTTGTCCTCGGCGGACAGGTCCAGGTAGATGGAGGGAGTCTCCACCACCGCTCCCATGCGGCGGCGGGCCTTGTGAATGTCCTTGGACTGGCTGTCCAGGCCGAAGAGGGTGTAGCTGCCCGAGGTGGGGGACTGCAAGCCGCAGATCAGGCGGATGAGGGTGGTCTTGCCCGCCCCGTTCCGGCCCACCAGGCCGTAGATGGCGCCCTTGGGCACCTTCATGTTGAGACCGCTCAGGGCGTGGAACCCCTTGTAAGATTTCCACAGGCTGTCAGCGGTGAGAATGTAGTCCATAGATGGAACCTCCTTTTCTTGAGTGGCCCCAGTCTACTGCCAAAGGGTAAAGGGAGCGGGAAAGAAAAGGGTAAAGAATTGGTATAGATTTTACGGGTTCAGCTTGAAGCCGATCCCCCATACCGACTCAATGTGGTCCTGGCCGTCGGCGTCCCGCAGCTTTTTGCGCAGATTGCTCACGTGGATTTTCAGGGAGCTTTCAGTGCAGTCGGGGGTGTCGGCGGAGATGCGGTCCAGAATCACCGACTTGGCGATGGCCTGACCGGAGTTCTGGAGGAAGAGCTTTAAAATGGCGTACTCCGTCTTGGTGAGATGGACGGGGACGTTCCCGGCGGTGACGGTGTGAGCGGTCTGGTTCAGGCGGAGGGGCCCGGACTCCAGCACGTTGGCCAGCCCGGGGGCGGCGCTCTCCCGCAGGCGGGCGGCGATGCGGGCCAGCAGCTCCCGGCTGTCGAAGGGCTTTTCCAGATAGTCCGCTGCCCCCCGCAAAAGCAGATTGACCCGGCTCTCCACCCCAACCTTGGCGCTGACTACAATCACCGGGATATCGGCGATTTTCGCCAGCACCTCCTCCCCGGACAGCCCCGGGAGCATCAGGTCCAGCAGCACCAGGTCGGGCCGCTGCCGCTCCAGCAGCAGCACCGCCTCTGTCCCCGAGTAGGCCCGCAGAACAGCGTACCTCTCCCGCCGGAGCAGCTCCTCCAGAAAATTGCCGATGTGGATGTCGTCGTCGATGACCGCGATGGTTTTCATAGTGGGCCTCCCGGGTGGATGTTTTCCCTATTGTACCCCATATTTTTCGCCAGTACAAGCAGCAATTTGAAACAGAACGGGGCCGCCTATTCAGGGCGGCCCCGGTTTTTCAAAAATTCGTGGTTCTTATTTTTCAAAAAGTATGCTATACTGTATTATAATCGGATTGTTATAAGTAGAAAAGGAGATGCAGGCCATGCCTAATTTTACGAAGAAGGCGATTAAAGACACCTTTATCTCACTTCTGGACGAGCGGCCCTTTCACCGGATCACCGTCAAGGACATTGTGGAGACCTGCGGAATCAACCGCAACTCCTTCTATTACCATTACGAGGATCTGCCGGCGCTGCTGGAGGAGATTATTGCCGAGCGGGTGCAGGAGATGATTGCAAACCACCCCACTGTAGATTCCCTGGAGGACTGCTTCGACGCAGCCATTGAATTTGTTTTGGCAAACAAGCGCTCTGTGTTCCACATCTACGACTCCCTGAGCCGGGACGTTTTTGAGCGCTACCTTATGGAGGTGTGCCGCTATGTGGTGCAGACCTATGTGGAGGCTGACTTTGCCGGCCGGCCGGTGAGCCAGGAGGACAAGGAGATGATTATCCGCTACCACAAGTGCGAATGCTTTGGAAATATCATCGACTGGCTGAACAGCGGGATGAAGGATGACATTTCCGCCTATTTCCACCGGATCTATCAGCTCAAGCGCGGCTGGGAGGGCGAGGTCCTCCGCCGTGATGCCAGGGTTTAACGGTGCCCCCGTATTTCTGCGGAAATGCGGGGGCCCTTTTTTACGAGGCCTTCGCCATGTGGAGGAACCGCTTTCCCTTGGCGGGGGCGGCCTCCCGCCAGTGGAGGCTGGTTTTTTGAATCAGAGGCTCGCAGACATACAGCACCGCGGGCATCAGGAAGATGCTCACCAGGGCGGAAATGAGGGCGCCCCGGGCCAGCATTACGCAGATGGCGCCGATCAGGTCGATGGAGGAGACGAAAGACACGCCCAGAGTGGCACAAAACAGTACCAGAGCGCTGGTGACGATAGAGGCGTCGGAGGAGGAGGCCGCGATGTGGATGGCCTCCTTCCGGTCCTTGCCGGAGCGCAGCTCCTCCTGAAAGCGAGAGGTCATCAAAATGGCGTAGTCCACAGTGGCCCCCAGCTGGACGCAGCTGATTATGGTGGGGGCAATAAAGGGAATTTCCGTACCCAGGAAATAGCAGCAGCCTTGGTTGATGAAGATAGCCAGCTCGATGGTGGCCACCAGCACCAGAGGGACAGAGATGGAGCGGAACACAAAGGCGATAATCAGGAAAATGGCCGCAATGGAGATGTAGTTGGTTACCTGGAAGTCCACCGAGGAAGTGTCAATCAAATCCCGGTACATGGCGCCCTCGCCGGTTATCATGGCGTTCGGGTCATAGTCGAAGAGGATCTCACTCATCTGGTCCAGCTGCTTTGCCACCTGATCGGTGGCGGGTTCATAGCTGGAGTTAATCATCATCAGCTGATAGCCGCCCTGGCGGAGCATATCCTTCACTTCACTGGGGACAAAGAAGTCTGGAATGCCTGTGCCCAGCATCTTGTGGTAGGAAAGGACCGAGGTGATGCCATCCACCTTATCCATCCGGGTTTCCAGCTCGTTCATATCGGCGGCGGAGATGTCGTCCCGGAGGACCACAAAATGGGAGGTGGCCATGTCAAAGTCGTCTTTCAGCTTCTCGTTGCTGATAATAGAGGGCAGGTCCCGGGGCAGGGACTCGTCCAGCTTGTAGTAGATTTCCGCGTGCCGCTGGGCGTAGACCGCGGGCAGGAACAGCAGCAGCGTGAAAATCACCATAAAGACCTTGTGGCGGACGATGAAGCCATTCACCCGGTCGAAGGAAGGAATCAGGGTCTTGTGCTTGTGCTTATCGATCTGCTTGTCGAAGATCAGCACCAGAGAGGGCAGGACCAGGATCACCGTGGCCACCCCCAGCACCACGCCCTTTGCCATGACGATGCCGATATCCCGCCCCAGCGTCAGGCGCATGAAGCACAGGGCCAGAAAGCCGGCAATGGTGGTCAGGCTGGAGCCGGACAGGGCGCGGAAGGCCGCCACAATGGCCTGGGTCATGGCGTCCCGCTTGTCGTCATAATTGGCCCGCTCCTCCTCATACCGGTGGTAGAGGAAAATGGAGTAGTCCATGGTGACGCCCAGCTGGAGCACAGCGGCGATGGCCTTGGTGATGTAGGAGATCTCCCCCAGGAAGATGTTGCTGCCGAAGTTGTAGACCACCGCGATGCCGATGCTGGCCAGATAGACAAAGGGCAGCACGGTGGACTCCAGCGTCACGGACATGGCAGCCAGTGCCAGCAGCACCGCCAGCCCCACGAAGATGGGCAGTTCACTGTCCATCACATCCCGGGTATCCTTGACCACCACAGAGAAGCCGGCCAGGAAGCAGTTCTCATTACAGGCGTCCCGCACCCCTTGGATGGCCTCCATCGTCTCGTCGGAGGCGCCGGGGTGGTCATACTGGATAATCATCATGGTGGCCTGACCAGAGAAAAACATATCCCGGAAGTTGGCGGGGATCATGTCCACGGGAATCTGAATACCCACCAGGTTGCTGACCCAGATGGCGCTGGACACGCCGGGGACCTCCTTGATCTGCTGAATCAGCCGGTTGGTGTAGCCGGCGGGCATGCTGTCCACAATGAGCATACTGGTGGCCGCCATCTGAAAGGGGTCCTCCAGCATCTGCTCCCCCTTGGAGGAGGGCAGGTCCTGGGGCAGATAGGAGAGAATATCGTAGTTGATGCGGGTACCGATATAGCCCAGGGCAGCGGGAATCAGCATCAGGAGGGCGATCAGCGCAACCAGCTTGGGCTTCCGCGTCAGCTTATGGGCAATTTTTTCCACCATGGGACGTTCCCTCCTTTCAATGGAAAATTCCGGTTATGGCGCTCCAAAAGTCCCGGAACATCTGGGCCACCCGCTGCCAGAAGGTGGTCTTGGCCGGAGCGGCTGCGGCCAACTGCTCCGCGGTGACCTCCTCCGTCTTGATCTCCTGGGTGCGAATGAGAATCTGGACGCTGGAGGGGGCGGGGTTGCGGGGATCGGTGAGGGAGATAGCCTGCGCCTCCGCGTCCATCAGCAGGATGTTGTTCACATCGCCGGTGTACTCCCGCCAGGTGTCCTCGATGATGGTATTGATGGTGGCCTTGGCGTCTCGCACATCGCCGGTGGCGGCCATGGCCTTGGCGGTCTGCCGCAGAGTGGCGGACAGTCCCTGGAGGGCCTGCCGGGTGCCGCTGTCCAGCTGATTGCCGGAGGTTTTCATCAGCGCCTCCGTGTCAGCCAGCAGGGTCTCCAGGTCCCGGAGCGCGGCGACAGCGGACGTGCTCAGGCTGCCCACATTGGCCACCCCCTCCTGAAGGGTGGGCTCATATTCATCTAAGATGTTCCGCAAGGCGTCTACATCCGCCAAAATACTCCGGATTTCTCCCGAGGACTGCCGCAGGGCGTGGGTCAGGTCCTCGGCGTTGTCGATCAGGTCCACCAGGTCACTTACGTCGTCGCACAGGCCGGCCAGCTCCCCCACGACCCGGCCGGTGGGCCGGGCGATCCGGTTAATGGCGCTGTTCAGCTCGCTCTGGATGGCGTTAATCCGGTCGTTGGCCTGACTCAGGGCGTCGTCCAAGCCGCCCACGATCAGGTCCACCGCCGCGCCGCCCACGGTCTGGCTTTCGTCAGAGGCGGTCCCGCCGGAGGCCGGATTCGGGTCCGGCGCGGGAGAGGTGGAATCGGAAGTGTCTGCCGGGGCGGGGGTGGAAGTGTCCGCCGGAGCGGGGGTGGAAGTGTCCGCCGGAGCGGGGGTGGAAGTGTCCGCCGGAGCGGGGGTGGAAGTGTCCGCCGGAGCG
>JAAWLY010000154.1 GCA_022798155.1 Lawsonibacter sp.
GCCTCGGTGGACGTGTGCGTGGACTCCATGCGCTTCTAAAAATCATTCGCGGAAAGGAATTTTGCCGATATGGTACAAACTATTGACGCGGCGGTATTTCAGCGGATGATGATCCACGCCCACGCCGCCATCAACGCTCAGAAACAGCCCATCAACGACTTGAACGTATTCCCCGTCCCTGACGGCGACACCGGCACCAACATGACCCTCACCATCGGGGCCGCCGCCGCCGAGATGCGCAAAAAGCACTACGACGCCGTGGGTCAGGCCGCGGCCGGCACCGCCTCCGCCCTGCTCCGGGGGGCCCGGGGCAACTCGGGGGTAATTTTGTCCCTGCTGTTCCGGGGCTTTGCCAAGGCCATCAAGGAGAAGGAGACCATGGACGGCCGGGATCTGGCTATCGCCCTGGACTTCGGGGTGGCCGCCGCCTACAAGGCCGTCATGAAGCCCGCCGAGGGCACCATCCTTACCGTCTCCCGGCTGGCCGCCGCCCGGGCCGCCGGACACGCCCGAGAGGACGACTCCTTTGAAGGGGTGCTGGAGGCCGCCATCCAGGAGGGCCAGCAGGCTCTGGCCCACACCATCGACCTAAACCCGGTGCTGAAAAAGGCCGGGGTGGTAGACGCCGGCGGCAAGGGCTTTCTGGTAATCCTCCAGGGGATGCTGGACGAGCTCCGGGGCCTGCCCATGCCGGAGGATACGGAGAAGGAGACCGTCCCCAACGACAAGGCCGACTTTGAGGCCGTCAATGTGGAGGATATCACCTTCGCGTTCGACACGGTGTTCATCGTCCGCAAGTTCCAGGAGGAGACCGACCTGGAGCCCTTCCGGGCCTACCTCAACTCCATCGGCGACAGCTTGGTGATTGGCGAGGACGACGAGGCCTTTAAGGTCCACGTCCACACCAACACTCCCGGCAGCGCCCTGAACGAGGCCCAGAAGTACGGCGTATTGGAGCTGGCCAAGATCGAGAACATGCGCACCCAGGCCGAGGATCTGGCCGCCGGCAAGCATGTCCAGAGCACCGACGACCTGGAGGCGGTTGAGGCCGAGCTGGAAAGTCAGAACGCTCCCGCCGGACCTGTCCACGCCGCCCCGGAGAAAAAATTCGGCTATGTGGCCGTGTGTGCCGGGGCCGGGCTGGAGGCTGTCTTCCAGGATCTGGGGGTGGACGGCCTGGTGGGAGGCGGCCAGACCATGAACCCCTCTACCCAGGATATCCTCAAGGCTATCGACGCCACTCCGGCGGAGATCGTCTACGTCCTGCCCAACAACAAGAACATTATCATGGCCGCCCAGCAGACCATCCCCCTGTGCGAGGATAAAAAGGTGATTGTCCTGCCCACCAAGACGGTGCCCCAAGGCATCTCCGCCATGCTGTGCGCCGACCCCGACGCTGAGGAGGCGGACAACACCGCCGCCATGACTGAGGGCTTTTCCTATGTCCGCACCAGCGAGATCACCTACGCCGCCCGGGACTCCGACTTCGACGGCTTCGCCATCCATCAGGGGGACTACCTGGCTTTGGAGGAGCACCAGCTCTTTGGCACAGACCAGGACCTGTCCGCCATGCTGGACCGGCTGGCCCGGTCGGACAGTCACCAGAACGCCGAGTTCATCTCCATCTTCTATGGGGAGGACGTCTCCCAGGAGCAGGCCCAGCAGGCGGAGAGCATCTTCGCCGCCGCCTGTCCCAACGCTGAAATCACCCTCCTGGCCGGAGGCCAGCCGGTGTACTACTTTATGATCTCCGCCGAGTAACGGTAGAAAGCCCGCTCCTGATGGGAGCGGGCCGTTTTTTATGCCAGTGCGCTGTAGAGGAAGGTGACGATCTGGCTGCGGGTGCAGACGATGTCGGGGCCGAACTGGTTGTCCTTGACCCCGGCGGTGACCCCGTTGGCCACCGCCCAGTTCACCGCCTGGGCGTAAGAGGCGTTGGCGGGGACGTCCTCAAAGTCAGCCGCCTGGGCGCTGGGGCTGCCCGCCAGCTTCCACAGGTACTCCACCACCATGGCGCGGGTGCAGGGGGTGTTGGCGCTGAAGGTATTTCCGGTCACCAGCCCTTTCTCGTGGGCCCAGATGGCGGGCTTGGCGTACCAGTCGCCGGTCTTCACATTGATGTAGGGATTTTTCCCCACCTCCGGCCCGCCGTAGGCCTTGTACAGGAAGGTCATGATCTCCGCCACGGTGCAGTTCTTGCCGGGGGAGAACTTTCCCCCGCCCGTCCCGGCGGCGATGCCCTCCCCCATGGCCCACTGGACGTACTTGGCAAACCAGTCGGTGGTCTTCACGTCCGCCATCAGGTGGTTGTAGTGGATGTTGGCACGGGTCAGCTTCTCGTTGTATTCACCCATCTGGATGGCCTTCCACTGGGCCTCCGTCCCGGCGTAGTAGACGTCCTTTATACCGGTATCCCAAAAGGCGGCGTACTCAATACTTTTAACGTTGGTGGGGATAAATACTCTGGTTAAATCGGTGTAGTGCCCAAAGGCCCAAATCCCAATGCTGGTGGCGCTGGAAGGGACCGTCAACTCCGTCATGGTCCGCAGCACATGGGGCGGATACTGCCAGACGGCGGGGTGTACGCCCGTTCCGGCGGCCCCCTTGGCCCGGTTCAGCATAATGTCGCGATAGCATTCTTTTCCCTCATCACCATCCGGACTGTAATGATTGATCCTGACGTTATGCAGTCCAAATTCAGCACCCCATTTTTGGGTCATGCGCTCCATAAAGTGCAGGAATTCATGGACATGGCCGGCTGGAGGCCAAATCGAGCCCGGAGCCCCAATGGCCGTTTCGGCCGAAAAGTAGTTCAGGCAATACTCACGATTTTGAATGTTGATGAACGAATGGCCCGTTCCATTCTCATATGAAGAGCCGCCCAGCCCCAAATATCCCATGCTGGCATTCAAGCTGGCGATACAGGTCACATGGTCATACCGATCCAGGTCGATATTGCTCTTTTCCAGAAGGGGGGCATCCTCCGCCACTGACAGCCATCCGCCTTTGGTGCCGTAATCTGCCAGCTTCGTTATAGTCTCGTCGATCTCCACGACCTCCACATGGGCCCGCATCACCCCGACAGAGTTCATGTACTCCTCGAACTCCTTGGCGTTGTCCCGGCACACGTCGACCTCATCCTGGGTCATGGAGTACTTTGTGTGTTTTTTTATGCCGTCCTGCATGTAGTCGGCATCCACATTCTTGAAGATAGCGAACAGGAAATACCAGTCAGGGAGGTTGGCCTCCGCCGCCGAGGCGGTGACGGGCAGCAGGGACAGGCACATGGCCAGGGCCAGCGCCAGGGACAGGATTTTTTTCTTCATGAACACAATTCCTCCTGAATTTCTATGAGCGGGCACATCTCACTTCTTCATTTTGGCGAAGAAATCGTCGATCTCCTTTTTGATGTCAGCGGGCTTAGAGTCCTTCAGCAGGTAGCCCGCCGGCTTCAGGGGCATGACCTGGATCATGGTGGCGGTATCTCTCCGGCCGGTGAGGAAGATCACCGGGATATCCTCAAAGCTCTTCTCCGATCGGAGCATCTCCAGGGTCTGCTTGCCGTCCACAATGGGCATCTCATAGTCCAGCAGTACCAGGTCGGGCCGGTTCAGGGTGATGGTGCGGATGGCGGCCACGCCGGATTCCGCCATAGCCACCTCGTAGTCCCCCTCCAGCAGCTGCTTCATCCCATGGCGGATGGTCATAGAGTCATCCACAATCAGGATCTTGGGCTTTGTGTTGGAGTCCGCCTGCTCCCGCTTCATCAGGTATTTTTCCACCTCGTCCATGGCGTTCGTGTTCTGAATGGGGGTTCCGATGCCGCTTTCCAGCAGGTGCGGCGCAATGACGCAGTAGGCAAAATAGCCCGCGCCGCTGGTGTTGAACAGCAGGCTGACCTGGGGCTTCTCTCGCTCAAACACCTTGCGGAACTGCTCATAGGACAGCAGGTTCTCCTCCTTCAGCTCATAGGGCGGGTCGGCCTGGAAGTGCTCCATCATCCGTCCCACAAACTGCCGCGCCGTATACCGGGCGGCGTTGATCAGCATGGCGTCCAGCTTGTTGGTCTTGATGCCAAGGATCTTGCCCACCGTATTAATCAGCAGTTTTTCCTCAAAGACCAGGATGACCTCCTGCCGCCTCTCGTCCCCCCGCGTGCCATAGACCAGGCGGTAATACACCCCGCGGCCAAATTTCTCCCCGCCATAGGCCTCGCTGATGGCCTGGGACTCCAGCCGGAACATGTCGAACACCAGCTGCACGATCACCTTTTTCATGGCTTCCAGCTCCTCGCTGGGCAGCAGGTGCTCCCATGTGCTCATCTTCTCGCCGGTAATGGCCTGGTCCTCGGTGAGGGTATGGCCCACCAGCCATCCGGCGCACACGCCCAGGAAATGCTCCATTGCCTCCTGGGAATATCCTGTCTGCTCCAGCTCCTGCTCCAGGGCCGGGAGGATGTTGTTCCGAAAATCTTGGTGGATGCGCTGGTGCTGCTCCAGCCCCTCGTAGTTGATCGAGGCCATATAGGCCTCCTCGTCGGCAAAGTGCTTGACCGCGTGACCCTTGAAGTATTTGATTCCCTCCTGACAGGTCCACTGGTTGTCCTTCTCCTCCTCGCTGAAGGCGAAGAGCTTGTTGATAATCCGGAACAGCCGTTGGTGCTCCTGGTCCACAATATCCACGCCAATGTTGTACTCTTCCCGCCATTCAAACCGGGTCTCCATACAAAATCTCCTCCGTTCGTTTATATACTCCACTCTCCCCCGGGCCCGACCGCCGGCCCCGGAGGGACAATTTCCATTTCTCCCATGGAACATTCAGTCTTCCGCTATTATACATCACAGTGCGCCGGCAATGCAATCATAATTGTGAGAGACAGGAGGAAAATTCCAGTAAAAATCCCCCGGCCCGCAACGGGCCAGGGGATTTGCGCTTAGGGAAGGGGCACAGGAGCCACAGTATAGCCCAGGTCCTTCAAGCCCTGGACCACGCCGGTGTTGCCGACCATGTGGCCCGCGCCCACCGTCATGATGCCGGTGTGGCGGCCCTCCTGCTTCAGGTAGCGGTCGGCCCAGGCGATCATGTTGGGGTCCCGGCCCTCAAAGAGCTTGG
>JAAWLY010000155.1 GCA_022798155.1 Lawsonibacter sp.
GGTTTGCTGTCTCCTCTCTGAATGGTGTGTTGCTACTTCATTCTACCAGAGGAATGCAAACCTTGTCTTTTTTATTTGCGCAACTTATTGTACCTTATCTTTCCACTTTACACCACTTGAAATTCGTCTACTTCTTCTATCATAAATTTCTCTTTGCAGAAACGCAGAAAGAGATTGAGGTTGATCCGATACCTCAGATAATTCGTGGGGTATACTTTCTAACCTCAATCTCAATCAAATACTCTCTAATAGCAGTCTCGGTTTTCATAACTTTTTCCTCCTTTTGCTGTGGCAATGTATGTCACAACAGAAGAAGAATGTATGTCACAACAGAAGAAGAATGTATATCGCAACTCAAGCGACGCATATCATAACTGCAATTTTTGCTAGCTAAAAAGTTAAAAATCCAACTGCATTTTTGTAAAAACCAGCTCTTTCTATCTGGAAAAGTAAGTTTAACCCTGATCCCAGTTGTGGTAGACGTTCTGCACGTCGTCGTTTTCTTCCAGCAGGTCGATGAGCTTTTCCATGTTTTTGATGTCGGCCTCGTCGGTGAGAGTGACGTAGTTCTGGGGCACCATCTGCACGCCGGCCTCCAGGAAGGTGTATCCCTTGGCCTCCAGGGTCTCAGTGACAGCGGCGAAGGAGTCGGGATCAGTGTAGACCTGGAATACCTCGTCGTCGGCCTGCATATCGTCAGCGCCAGCCTCCAGGGCATCCATCATAACAGTGTCCTCGTCCAGGTCCTCGGCCTCGATGACGATGACGCCCTTCTTGTCAAAAGACCAGGACACGCAACCAGTGGCGCCTAGACCCTTGCCGTACTTGTCCAGCAGGTGGCGGACCTCGGGGGCGGTGCGCTGGCGGTTGTCGGTGAGGGCCTCCACAATGACGGCCACGCCGTTGGGGCCATAGCCCTCGTAGACCACGTTTTCAAAGCTGTCGGTGTTGCCAGAGCCCAGCGCCTTATCGATGGTGCGCTTGATGTTGTCGTTGGGCATGTTGGCCGCCTTGGCCTTGGCGATGACGGTGGCCAAGCGGGAGTTGTTGGCCGGGTCGCCGCTGCCGCCGGTTTTGACCGCCACAATCATCTCACGGGCGATCTTGGTAAAAATCTGGGAGCGTTTGGCGTCAGCCGCCCCCTTGGTCTTTTGTATGTTGTGCCACTTGGAATGTCCGGACATGAATATCTTCCCCTTCTAGTGTAATAAGCGGAGGTATTATACCACCGTTTTTCCCAATTTGCAAGCCCTGAACGGCGTTTTTTCACTCCAGTGCCGCCACGGCCCCTTCAATGGCCTCCTCCTCAGCCTGCATGGCCTTCAAAGTCATATCCAGTAGCTTGTCCAGCTCCCAGTCCAGCAGCTGGGCCCCCTGGGCGATCACATCCCGGGAGCAGCCAGCGGCGAACTTCTTGTCCTTAAATTTTTTCTTCAGGGACTTCAGCTCCATGTCCGCCACGCTCTTAGACGGCCGCATCAGGGCGGCGGCGCCGATGAGGCCGGTGAGCTCGTCGCAGGCGTAAAGAACCTTTTCCATCTCCTGCTCCGGCTTGATATCCACACATTGGCCCCAGCCATGGCTGGCGGTGGCCCGGATGATAGACTCGTCCACGCCGGCCTGGCGCATCAGCTCCTGGCTCTTGACGCAGTGCTCCTCGGGCCACATCTCAAAGTCCAGGTCGTGGAGCAGGCCCACCACGGACCAGAAATCAGCTTCCTCCCCGTAGCCCAGCTCCCGGGCGTACCAGCCCATGACGTGCTCCACCGTGATGGCGTGGCGCAGGTGAAAGGGCTCCTTGTTGTATTGGGTCAGCAGGCTCCAGGCCTGCTCGTGGGTGATAGACATCAAAATTCCCCCTGATGATAAAAATAAGAGGATGGTCAAGCTATCCTCTTATTATGAACGCAAATAGATGATTTTGTCAATAGGCCACCACAATTCCGCCGTCGTAGGCGTAGACGCTGGTGACGCCGCCGGCCTCAGTGATAATGATGTGGGCGAACTTGCATTTGGCCTCTAACATGGCCTTTACCTGGAAGGCCCGCTCCAGACAGTTGCAGTGGCAGATAGCCAGCGTGCGGCCCACGTGGGCGGCATCGGCGGCAATTTTGTCCACCATTTTGCTCAGCGCCTGTTTGACGGTAAGGGCCTGGCCCAGCTTACAGATTTCCCCCTCAGGGGTGGCGCCCATAAACAGCTTGATTTTCAGCGCCCCGGTGATGACCGACTGGAGCTTGGTAAGCCGGCCGTTTTTCCGCAGGTTTTCCAGGCTTTCCAGCACGAACATGGTCTGCATCTGGTAGATGAATTGTTCCACCTCGGTGACCACCCGCTTAAAGGGCATCCCGGCGGCGGCCAGGCGGTGGATGGCCATAGCCACCAGCAGCTCCCCGGCGGCGGCGGAGCAGGAGTTGAATACATGGACATTGACCTGGGGCTGCTCCTCCTCCAGCAGCAGGCGGGCCTGTTCGGCGCTGTTGTGGGAGCCGCTGAGCAGGGCGGAGAGGGTGACAACATAGACATCGTCTGCCCCTTGGTAGGCGTCCAGATAGGCCTGGGGGGAGGGACAGGCGGTGGAGGGGGCGTCTTCGCTCTGGCGCATCGCCCACAGCAGGTCCGCCTGGTCGAAGGTCTCGTCGTCCACGAAGGTGCTGCCGTTGGAGCGGATGGTCAGGGGCACCTTGACAAAGGCGGGGTCTTTCAGCATGGCGGGGGTCAGGTCGCAGCAACTGTCAACCACAATTTTAAAACTCATGTATTTCATCTCCAGACGTGGTCTTTTAAATTAGATTCTATCAAACAGTTTACCATACCTTTGGACAGATGTAAAGGGCTAAATGTAAGAACCTGCATTTATAATCACAAAAGTCCTACGGGCATGTCCGCTGTGCCTTGCAGGGCGGAAAAAATTCCAATACTTTCGACTGGGGACGCGGGGTAAAAAGCGGGAGCCGCTTACCTGGAAAGCGACTCCCGCTGAGGATGGTTATATTACTGCACCGGCTCAAAATCGGAGGCGGGACGGCGGCAGATGGGGCAGACGTAGTCCTCGGGGAGGGGGTCGCCCTCGTAGATGAAGCCGCAGATCTTGCAGATGAAGCCCTTGGGCTTCTCTTGGAGGGGTTCAGCCTCGGGGGCGGGCTCCTCGCCCTTGACAGAGGCGGCAATCGCCTGAGCCAGGGCTGTGATCTCCTCCTCCTGGCCGGGGGCCAGGGCGGACTTCAGGGTAACAGGGGCCTCAATGACCTCCATATTCTTCATGCTGCCCAGGATTTCGCCCATCAGCTTGCCGCTGGCGGGGGCCCAGGAGCCGTTTTGGATCAGGGCAACCTTCCGGTTTTGCAGGTTGTGGTGCTGAAGGTCCCGGAGCAGGTGCTCCATGGGGTCGAAGATGCCGTTATTATAGGTGGGGCAGGCAAAGACGATGTGGCTGTATTTGAAACAGTCGGACAGCACATAGGAGTAGTGGGTAACCGATACGTCGTGCATCTCCACCGGGACGCCCAGCTCGGTCAGGCGGCAGGCCAGGATGTTGGCGGCGGCCTCGGTGTGGCCGTAGATGGAGGCGAAGGGGATCACCACCCCCTGGACCTCCGGCTCGTAGGAGGCCCACTTTACATACCGGTCGATAATCTTGGAGAAGTCCTTGCGCCACACGGGGCCGTGGAGGGGGCAGATCATCTGGATATCCAGCTTGGAGGCCTTCCCCAGCAGCGCCATGACCTGGGGGCCGTACTTGCCCACAATGTTGGTGTAGTACCGCCGGGCCTCGTCCAGCCAGTCCCGCTCCCAATCCACTTCGTCGGCGAAGAGCACGCCGTTCAGTGCCCCAAAGGAGCCGAAGCCGTCAGCGGAGAAAAGAATCTTATCGGTGGAGTCGTAGCTGACCACCACCTCGGGCCAGTGGACCATGGGGGCGGCCACAAAGGTGAAATTGTGTTTGCCGGTGGACAGGGTGTCTCCCTCGCCCACCAGTATGGCCCCCTTGGGGTCGGCGGCGTGGAACTGGCGGATCATGTTGATGGCCTTGCCGTTGCATACGATGCGGGCCTCGGGGTGGCGGAGCATCAGGTCGCCCAGGGTGGCGGCGTGGTCGGGCTCCATATGGTGGACGAAGATATAGTCCAGCTTCCGGCCGCCCAGGGCGTGGTCCAGGTTCTCTAAAAACTGGGTCTGGACCGCCCGGTCCACTGTGTCGAAGAGAACGGTCTTTTCGTCCAGCAGCAGATAGGAGTTGTAGGACATCCCCCGGGGAATGGGGTGGGCCGCCTCGAAAATGGGGTGCTGCCGGTCGTTGGCGCCAATCCAGATCAGGTCGTCGGTGACCTTGCGGGTACAATACATAGGAAAAACCTCCCTTTCAAGCAGGAATTTTATCGTCCCATATCATAGCATATTTTTCTGGAGAATGCGATAGGATTTTGTGAAATTTTCCAGTTTGCCGGGAATCCATTGAAAAAAAGAAAAAAATCCCGTATAATATGCCGTGAGAAAGGCGGGCGAGCAATGTACCGTATTGATATTATGACATTATTCCCCGATGTGGTGGGAGATATGCTCTGCGAGTCCGTTCTGGGCCGGGGACAGGAGCGGGGTTACATCCGGGTGGAGTGCCACCAGATTCGGGATTATACGATCAACAAACAGAAGCAGGTGGACAACTACCCCTATGGCGGGGGACGGGGGGCGGTGATGCAGGCCGACCCTTTGTTCCGGTGCTGGGAGCACATCTGCCAGGAGGCGGGGGAGCGGGTCCACACCATCTATATGTCCCCGGCGGGGAGGACCTTTACCCAGGCTGACGCCCGACGGCTGAAGGACGGTTACCAGCGGCTGATTCTGGTCTGCGGCCACTACGAGGGGGTGGACGAGCGGTTTATTGAGGAGTGTGTAGATGAGGAAATTTCCATCGGCGACTTCGTCATGACCGGGGGAGAAATCCCCGCCATGGCGGTGGCCGACGCGGTGTGCCGCCTGGTGCCCGGGGTGCTGTCCGACCCCTCCTGCTACGAGAACGAGAGCCACTGGAACGGAATGCTGGAGGCCCCCCAGTACTCCCGGCCCGAGGTGTGG
>JAAWLY010000156.1 GCA_022798155.1 Lawsonibacter sp.
AGAGCACGGGAAACGTGCGGCTGCTGCTGTCCGCCAACCCGGCCCACCCCAGGCTCCATCTCACCACCCTGCCCCTGGAAAATCCGGAGAAGCCCCCCATGTTCTGTATGCTGCTGCGCAAGCACATGTCCGGGGCCCGGCTGCTGGACATCACCCAGATCCCCTTGGAGCGGGTGGCCGCCCTGCGCTTTGAGACGCTGAACGAGCTGGGCGACCGGGTGGAGCGCAAGCTGGTGCTGGAGGCCATCAGCCACAAGACCAACCTCCTCCTGCTGGACGGGGAGGGCCGCATCCTGGACTGCATCCGCCGCGGAGGGACAGACCTCGCCTCCGCCTCCCGCATCCTCCAGCCGGGGATGTTTTACCGCCTCCCCCCAAGCGTCGGCAAGGAAAATCCCCTTGCCGCAGATCGAGACAGATTGGAGGCGCTTCTCTCCGCCGCCCCGGAGGAGGCCCAAGCCGACCGCTGGCTGCTGGACACCTTCGGCGGGCTGTCCCCTCTCATCTGCCGGGAGCTGGCCTACCAGGCGGGGGGCGCTGCCGATGTGCGGCTGAATGCCCTGGGCCCGGAGGGCAGGACTCGGCTGCTGGACCGCCTGGAGGAACTGGGAGACATTGTAATGGAAAACCGCTGTACCCCAACTATGGTGTCCATAGACGGCCGGCCCAGAGACTTCACCTTTCTTCCGGTGGGCCAGTACGAGGGGGCGGCCCAAGTGGAGGCCTGGCCCGCCTTCTCCCCCCTGCTGGATACCTTCTTCGAGCAGCGGGAGCGCCAGGACCGGATCAAACAGCGAGGGCAGGACCTGATTAAATCTGTCACCAACGCCCGGGACCGGGTCAAACGGAAAATTGCCAACCAAGAGAAAGAGCTGGCCGCCACCCGCGACCGGGACCGGCTGCGCCAGCTGGGGGACATCGTGACCAGCAATTTTTTCCAGATGGAGCGTGGGCTGGCCCGCCTCCGGGCAGTTGACTTCTACGACCCGCAGGGGAAGGAGATTGAGATTAAGCTGGACCCTCTCCTCACCCCCCAGCAGAACGCCGCAAAATATTACAAGGACTACAACCGAGCCAAAAAGGCGGAGGAGATGCTGACCATCCAGCTGGAAAAGGGCCGGCAGGAGCTGGACTATCTCAACAGTGTGCTGGAAAATATCTCCCTGGCCGAGGGGGAACGGGATCTGGCGGAGATCCGGCAGGAGCTGGCGGACACCGGCTATCTCCGCCGTCCCGGCAAGGCCAAGGAGCGGACCAAGCGGGTGAGCTCCAAGCCTATGGAATTTATGTCAACCAGCGGTCTGCGCATCTCGGTGGGCAAGAACAACAGCCAGAATGATCTGCTCACCTGCAAGCTGGCGGGTAAGGGGGACATTTGGTTCCATACCCAGAAAATCCACGGCTCCCACGTGATCCTGTGGACGGAGGGCGGTCAGCCCGACCTGCAGAGCCTGAACGAGGCCGCAGTTTTAGCCGCCTGGTTCTCCCAGGCCCGGGACAGCAGCAAGGTACCGGTAGACTACACCCCGGTGCGTTATGTAAAGAAGCCCGGGGGCGCCCGGCCCGGCATGGTGATCTACACCACCTATGAGACCGCCCAGGTCACCCCCGACGGGGAGCTGGCCAGGCGGCTGAGGGTCAAATAAGCGCACGGCTGTCCTGCAAGGACAGCCGTGCGCTTATTTGACCCACTTTTTTGCCGATATATAGAATATCACAAACAAAGGAGCAGCTACATATGGACATCACATTTACCCCCCTGTCTAGCCAGATTTCTCCTATGAGGTCGGCCCAATTCGCCGCACCTGCGGAAAAAGCGTCTAAATCCGCTGGCCGGGCCCAGGATCAAATGGAAATTTCCCAGGCGGGCCAACAGGCCGCCACAGAGACGGAGGTACCAGACCTGGAACAGATCAGAGAAAAACTGGAGGCTAATTTGGGCAGCATGACCAAGGATGAGTTTATGTCCGCGATCCGCGAGCAGCTGGGCGAGCAAAAGCTGGAGGTCAACTGGAACGCCACGGTAGACCCGGACGGGCAAATTTGGTGCAAAGCCTATTTTGATTCCTACGCCTCCCAGGTTACCCAATTCCGGGATGCCGCCGAGAGTACCATCAAAGACTACTACGCCGGCGCCTATCAGGAGGCGCTGCACAGCCCCTTAGGGTCCTCCCTCCCCCAGCAGCTGAACTTTATCGCCGCCAAGTACCAGTGCTCCTGGTCTGACTACTTCGATGCCAGTATGCCGGCAGGCGAGCGGCAGTGGACCTATACCCAGGTGCGGGCCATGCTCACCGGGACCGGCCTGCGCCTTAACGATCCTTACGCTCTGAAAGACATCCACATCCCCACCAACGAGGAGACCACAAAAAACGCCAAACAGGCCGCCGATGACAAGATCAGCCAGCTGGTCCGCCAGACCAAAGAAGGACTTTCCGGCTAAGAAGCTGTACCAATCGCCTTAGCACGCATCTTTCCGGCCAAAATTGCCCTTGGCGCTGTTTAAAAATCTTGAAATACACAACGTATTCCTGCGATTTTTTGCTTTTCCAACGACAATTTTCTCTCGTAGATCTGCATACTTCGGCGAATGGTACAGCTTCGAAACACGAAAGCCGCCCACCGGGCGGCCTTCTCTATCCTTCAAACTCACCACTATGCTCCTGAAAGAACTGCCAATAGGTCCGCACATGCTCCAGTTCCGTCCAGCGGCGGGGACGGATTGGGGCGCTGTCCAGGTCGTAGATCTTCGCCTCCCGCATGGCCAGCAGGAAGGGCGAGTGGGTGGAAATGACGAACTGACAGCGGTAGAACCGGGCGGAGTCCTCCAGGAAGGAGCACAGCTCCTCCTGGAGCTGGGGCGACAGGCTGTTTTCCGGCTCGTCCAGCAGGTACAGGCCGTCCTCCCGAATCTCCTTGGTGAAGAATGCGAAAGCGCTCTCCCCGTTGGACTTCTCAATCACGTCGTTCATCACCCGGCTCCGGACATACTGGGAGCCGCTTTTCCGCTGGGCGTCCACTACCTGGCACAGGCGGTCGTAGTCCTCCATGGACCGCATTTGGAAATCGGCATATTTAGCGCTGGCGTACTCCTCCAGCAGCTCCTTGCGGCGGTGGTCGATGTTCTCGTTCAGATACCGCAGGTCCAGGAGGTAGTCGAACACATCGTCACTGGTGATAACCCGGCTGTTCTTCCGTGCTTTCCGGAAGGCGGGGGCGGTCTCCGCCTCACAGCGGTCCAAGTACTCCCCGAAAAAGGAACTGCGGTTAAACACCGTTCCCCGGTCCAGGCCCAGCTTCTCCCCCATCAGGTTCAGGATGGTGGTCTTGCCGCTGCCATTACTGCCGCACAGAATGGTGATAGGCTCCAGCTCCAGGGTGGGCACCGGGCGGTTCTGGAACACCCCGAAGGGGTAACGGCTGGTGTAGCAGGTGCGCTTGCTCTCCGGGTGGTCTTTTAAGATAAAGAATTCCGCACTCTCCCGCGGAAGCGAAAAACGGCGCAGGTAAATCATAGTGGCTCCTTAAAACAGAGGGCGGCCCACAGGGGCCGCCCTTCTTCTGCATCACTGCTTGCTCTTAATATACGTGTCGATGGACTTGGCGGCGTGCTTGCCCGCACCCATAGCCAGGATGACGGTGGCCGCGCCGGTGGCGGCGTCGCCGCCGGCGAAGATGTTGGGGCAGGAGGTACAGCCGGCCTCATCCGCCTGGACACAGCCCTTCCGGGTCTTTTCCAGGCCGGGAGTGCCGTCGTAGCTCATGGGGTTGGGCTGGGTGCCCAGGGACATGACCACCGCGTCCACCTCCATCTTAAACTCGCTGCCCTCAATGACCACGGGGCGGCGGCGGCCAGAGGCGTCGGGCTCGCCCAGCTCCATCTTCACACAGGTGATGGACTGGACATGTCCCTTCTCGTCCCCCTCGATGGACACAGGGTTGGTGAGCAGGTCGAAGACAATGCCCTCCTCCTTGGCGTGGTGGACCTCCTCGGCCCGAGCGGGGAGCTCGGCCTCGGAGCGGCGGTAGACGATATGGACCTCGGCCCCCAGCCGTTTGGCGCACCGGGCGGCGTCCATGGCCACGTTGCCGCCGCCTACCACCGCCACCTTCTTGTTGTGGAGGACGGGGGTGGGAGAGTCCTCCTTGTAGGCCTTCATCAGGTTGATGCGGGTAAGGTACTCGTTGGCGGAGTACACGCCCACCAGGGACTCGCCGGGGATCTTCATAAACATGGGCAGACCGGCGCCGGAGCCGATGAACACGGCCTCGTAGCCCTGCTCGAACAGCTCGGTGATGGTAAGCACCTTTCCGATGACCATGTTCAGCTCGATATCCACCCCCATCTTCTCCAGGTTGGCCACCTCACGCTTGACAATGGCCTTGGGGAGACGGAACTCAGGGATGCCGTAGCTCAGCACCCCGCCGGGGGTGTGGAAGGCCTCAAAGACAGAGACGGAGTAGCCCATCCGGGCCAGCTCGCCGGCGCAGGTCAGTCCGGCGGGGCCGGAACCGATAACCGCCACCTTATGTCCGTTCTTGGGGGCGGTGGCCACGTTGGCGATGCCGTTCTCCGCGGCCCAGTCGGCCACAAAGCGCTCGATGCGGCCGATGGACACCGGCTCGCCCTTGATGCCCCGGACGCACTTGCCCTCGCACTGGTTCTCCTGGGGGCAGACCCGTCCGGAGATGGCGGGCAGGGCGTTGGCGTCGGACAGCAGCTGATAGGCCCCGGCCAGGTCGCCCTCGGCCACCTTGCCCACAAAATCGGGGATGGGGATGCCCACCGGACACCCGCTGACACAGGGCCTGTTCTTGCAGCTCAGGCACCGCTGTGCCTCGTTCTGGGCCTGCTCCAGAGTGTAGCCCAGGGCCACCTCTTTAAAGTTGGCGTTTCTTACATTGGCCTCCTGCTCCGGCATGGGGGTCTTTTCCATCTGCATATTAGCCATTCATGGCACCTCCTCCCAGGCGGCAGAGGTGCTTCTCTTTCGCCT
>JAAWLY010000157.1 GCA_022798155.1 Lawsonibacter sp.
AGCTTCAATAAATTTTCAATCCTCTGCAACGCCGCAATCAACGCTGTATACATCCTTCTGATTCTCTGGGCCGAAAAGGACAACCAGCGCCTCTCAGCCCAGCTGGAGCGCACGGAGCGCAAGCTCTCCGGACCTGTCGCCATCTCCGCAAAGCTGGGGGAAATCCTGGGCCTCACGGAGGACAGGCAGCTCAGAGAGCAGCTTCTGAAGCTCAAGGAGGCCGTGGACTACAGCACAAACATCACCACAGGGGCCACCTTTGAGCGCGAACGGCAGATGGAGCGCCAGCTGGACGAGCTCAGAGCGCTGATCGTGGGCCGGGAGGAGCCCTCCGCCATTCAGAACAAGCTCCACGAGGCGGAGCTCACCTGGAAGACCCGGGGCAGCGCCGCCGGATTCAGAGGATAGGGGGGCGAAGCGGATGGAGCTGGAGGGAATGCAGTGCCACGGCTGTGGCAGCACCAACGTGGTATTTGACCCGAAACGGAGAATTCTGATCTGCAACCAGTGCGGAAAAGAGGAGTATTACTCCCGGGCAACCCTGAACGCAAACGGCAAGGTGGTATTCAGCCGCCGGAACGCAATTCGCTTTTTTACCGAGGGAAAGCTGGAGGACGCCCGCCACTACGCCATGGAGGTGATGAATATCTCCATGGACAACGCCCCGGCCATGTATATTCTGGCCTACTACGACGAGTTCACCGCCAGAAAGCCGGACTCCATGCGTCAGTTTTTCTCCCGAATTCAGGATGTGGCGCTGGAATATGACGAGGTGACGGACATCCGGGGCCTGCTGCTGTCCTCCGCCTGCAACCTGGCTGACTACGAGGAAAATGTGATCCAGCTGGTGGCCTCCAACATGCAGGCGGAGGAGGATGCCGCAGCCCTGTGTGAGTTTATCGACACACTGTGCCCCTATCTCATCGGAAAGCGGACCTCGACCAGCTTTTTGACCCAAAATCTTCTGGAAATGTACCAGGAGCTGGCCTCCCACTGCGGCATCCCCAAAACCTGCTTCGCCCTGCTGAAGGCGATCGACACCAATCCCGACTCCCCCTACCTGAACAACAGCTTTTATCTGAAGGCAAAGGCAAACTACTTCTACGAGCACTATGTCGCCGCTGTGGGACAGGTAATCTCCGCAATCAGCAACCCGGCGCTAAAGGGAAAGTTTTCAGGCGTATATCAGCAAAAATGTGAAAAATACCGCAAGGATGCGGGTATTGCGTAATTCCGTGCCCAGCGCCCCTCCGCATCCGGCGCAGGGTACGGGTCGGGCGTAATGATAAGAAAGAAAAGGGGAGAAGACATGGCTTCGCAAATCACAAACATCAATCTGTCCGGAATTGAAAGGAGGATCGACTCGGTCGCGGCCGCGACACAGCGCATCGAGGCGGAGGTCGCCCTGAGCAGCCGAAAAATTGACAGCGTCAGCAGCGACCTGGAAAAGGTAAACCGGGACCTGCAGGCCCTGAAAAGCAGCTTCGAGCGCTTCCTGAACGAGCACAAGAAGACTGCCGCGCTGCAAAAAGCCGCCACGGAGCTGATCCGTGTGCGCCAGGAGCTGGAGCAGAACTTCGGCGCCTATAAGACCGTCCGGGAAACCATGCTGGGCGTGCTCCAGGCCACGGACCTGGCCCTGGTCAAAAAGACCACCATCTCCCAGGTTACAGAAGAGCTGATGCTCTCCACCCCCGATTATTGGCTGGCCCCCTGTCTCATCGCCGTCTCCGCCTGGATCGGCAACGACCGCGACCTCGCCGGCCGCGCCATCGCCGAGGCGGTGAAGCGGGACGAGGAGAAAACGGCGCTGACCATGGCCCTGATCTGCCGGCGGAACAACCGCACGGACACCTGCTATGAGTGGCTGTCCATCTACTTTGCCAAGCAGACCGCCTCCAACTTCACCAAAAGCAACTTCACCTATTTGAACGCCTATCTGAACGGCGTCTTCGGGCCGGACCAGAAGCACATGTGCGACGACTATGTGGCAAAGTGGATGAAGGAAATCCAGGAGAACGGCGACGACTTTGAGGCCAGGCAGGCCGAGCAGTGGCGGGCCTACTGCGAGGACTTCACCGTCGACCTGGAGGGGCAGTTCCCCCAGATGAGCAGCTGCGTCCACGAATACGGCGCCATCTCCGCTTACGTCAGCCGTATCAACTCCGTGGATAAGATCGCCAACAACTTCTCCCGCATGAAGCATGTAGAGGTCGATCAGCAAAAGCTGAAGCGGGATATCGACCAGACCCTGGTCACCCTGATCAGCCGCTATGACGACAAGGAGGAGCCCCTGCGCAAGGAGGAGCAGTATCTGAAAGCGGTGCGCCACTTCGACGGCGACACCGCGGCGGCCAGGGCCTCCATCCTGGAGGCGGAACGCAGAAAGCGGGAGGAGACCATCGACCTTATCGGCCAAATGACCAACGTCATTGTCACAAAAGAGGGCATACGCCCCTCTGAGAAGAAAACCGCCGTGTCCTTTTTGAGCAGCTACATCCGCACTGGATTTGAGAGCTACATCACAGAGAAAAAGTCCGATTTCCCTGAGCAGATTACGCTGGAAATCGAAGGCTGGTGCGGCGCCTCCCGCGACGGGACCAACGGCGCGGCCCTGAAGGCGGACTTTGAGCGGCACATGGAGCAGCGCCGGACCGAGGCCCTGGGGTCAGTACAGACTCAGCGGCCCCAGCAGCTGAAAATCGCCTCCATCGTGCTGGCCGTCCTGGGTCTGATCGGTCTGATTGCCCTTTTCCCCATCGGCATCGTTCTGCTGGCAGGGGCGATATTCTGCTTCCTCAGCTCCTCCAGGGCCGTCAAGGATATTGCCGCGGGCACGGTGAACACCAACGCGGACTTCAACCAGAGAATCTCGGCCGGAAAGCAGAAAATCGACGACGCCCTCTCAGAGTGGGCACGGGCCCAATCCCTTGTGCGGACATTTGAAAGCGAAAAGGTCCGGGACATCGTCGCGTAACAACCGCTATTTCATAATGGGAGGTTCATCATGGAAAATACACCGGAACTGGATGGCATTGCTGATTTCGACGAACTGGAAGCGCTGTTTGGTCAGGACGACTCCGATCTGGCAAAAATGGAGTCCGTCATGCTGACTCAAAATCTGGAGGGCTTCGCCAGCTGCTTCCCGGACTGGGACCTGCACCCGCCGAAGCACGGATAACACATTTTCTTTTCCCCGGGAAAGCCGCATCCCCGTATCCTTTCACCGATACAGGGATGCGGCTCTGTCTTTTTATTCAATATCCGCGGCAATCAGGGGCCTGCCGCAGCACCTGACCTCCAGCCGCCGGGTTTTGTGCAGTCTGCCCTAAATTCCGCCCTCCTTTTTGGTGCTTGCTCCGAATTCATGAAAGCGGTTACATTTTCTGTTGACATAGGCCTGAAAATGTGGTACTCTTACGCCATGAAAGCGGTTACAAACATACAAATGGAGAGCTATGAATATTAGTGATATTGCCAAGAGGGCCGGCGTTTCCACCGCAACCGTCTCCCGGGTTCTGAATGACAGCGCCCTGGTGAAGGCCAAGACCAAGGAGCTTGTGCTGGCGGTAATCGAGGAGTGCGGCTACACCCCCAGCGCCGTGGCAAAGAGTCTGAGCGTGCAGGCCACCCACAACGTGGGCGTCATCTTTCCGGATATTGAAAACCCCTTCTTTTCCGGCGCCCTGAGGGGGATCAGCCATGTGGCGGAGCAGAGCCTGTACAACGTGTTCTTCTTCAACACGGATGAGACGGTCTGGCGGGAGCACAACTTTTTGAATGTCGTCCGGGCCCAGCGGCTTGACGGGGTCATTATCTCCCCGGTAGACGGCCGGGACGAGACCACCCGGGCGCTCCTTGAGGAGTTCGAGCGGCAGGGAATCGCCGTGGTACTCTTCGACCGCTGCCTGAAGGGCGGAACCTTCAGCAGTGTGCTCACGGAGAACAAAAACGGAACCCGCATGGCGATCCGGCAGCTGATTGCGGAGGGACACCGGAAAATCGCCATTATTGAGGGCATCCTCTCCAACACCCCGGGCTATGAGCGGACACAGGGCTATCTCCAGGCCATGGAGGAGGCCGGTATCCCCATCCGGAAGGAGTATATGCTCCAGGCGGATCAGAAGTCGGAGCTGGCCTACCAGGCCACCAAGACATTGATGGAATCCAGCGACCCGCCCACCGCCGTCTTTGCCTGCAACAACATGATGACTCTGGGCTGTCTGCGGTATTTCACAGAAAAGGGAATTGTAATCGGCCGGGACATCTCGCTGATGGGCTTTGACGACATCGAAACACTGCGGCTCATCGACTACGGCCTGTCCGTGGTCAACCGCTCCGAGCGGGAGATGGGGCAATTGGCTATGGAGGTTCTGCTGGAGCGGCTGAAAGCTCCCGACCAGGCGGTCCGAACGGTAATGGTGCCCTCCTACCTGATTCTGCGGGGATCGGAACGGCTGTCCGGACTTTCAAAGACCTGACACTTTTTTCGAAAAATATTTCCTGATTCAAGGAAATATTTTTCGTGCAAAAAATGTAAGCGGTTACAATTGTTGCCACCCGTTTCGCGCGGAATAATTTATTGCCGAAAATGTAAGCGGTTACAAAATCAGGAAGGGAAGGAAATAACATGAATTACGCAGGAAGATTTAACTCCTTTGTCTTCAAGGGCCAGACCGTCTTTGACGCCATAGAGGCCTATAAGAAGATGGACGGCATCACCCACCTGGAGTTCAACTACCCGGAGCACATCGCCGGGTATGACCTGGAGGAGCTGAAAAAGGCCATCGCCCCCCTCAAGGTCAACGGCTTTGCCGTCCGCTGGCGGAAGGATTGGCTGGACGGCGACTTCACCAACCCTAATACAGCGCTGCGGCAACGGGCCATCGACCTGGCCAAGGAGGCCTGCGATCTGTGCCGTGAGCTGGGGGGCAGCGTGATTACCCTGTGGTTTGAGAACGACGGCTTCGACTACCCCTTCCAGATGGACTA
>JAAWLY010000158.1 GCA_022798155.1 Lawsonibacter sp.
AAAATTGGTAGACATCTGGTAGACGGGCTGAAAAACGAAACCGCCGCCAGCCCCTGGGGCGCAGGGGTTTGACGGCGATTTTGGTAGACTTTTGGTAGATGTGGGATTACTTGCGCCAGGCGGCGTAAATAAGCCATGTTTTGCAATTAAAAAGGGCATTGCTCATAGCGGCGAAGCGCAGAAGAAGGGGACTTCCATCCTTGTCCTTGCGGATGGGGAGCGTGGATGGTATAATAAAGTTGCTATTTAGGTAACAGGAGGTTGAAGCATGTTCCATTTTACTTATTATACCCCAACAAAGGTTGTTTTCGGCAAGGGCGCGGAGGGGCAGACCGGCGCGCTGGTCAAGGAGCAGGGCTGCAAAAAGGTACTCATCCACTACGGCGGCGGCAGCGTAATTCGCTCCGGGCTGTTGGACCGGATCAAGGCGTCGCTGGATCAGGCGGGAGTCGCCTATACTGCTCTGGGCGGCGTGGTGCCCAATCCCAGGCTGTCTCTGGTCTATCAGGGGATTGAGCTGGCGGAAAAAGAGGGCGTGGACTTTATTCTGGCGGTGGGGGGCGGCAGCGTCATCGACTCCTCCAAAGCCATTGCTTACGGCCTGACCAATAAGGGGGATGTCTGGGACTTTTACGACCACACCAGACAGGCCTCCGCCTGTCTGCCTGTGGGCGTTGTGCTGACCATCTCCGCCGCGGGAAGCGAGATGAGCAACAGCAGTGTTATTACCAAGGACGAGGGCGGCGTGAAACGGGGCTACAACAATGATCTATGCCGGCCCAAGTTTGCCGTCATGGACCCGGAGCTGACCATAACCCTGCCGCCCTACCAGACGGCCAGCGGCTGCACCGACATTATGATGCACACCATGGAGCGCTATTTCTGTCCGGAGGGCAGCATGGAACTCACCGACAGTATTGCAGAGGGACTGTTGCGCACAGTGATGAAGAACGCAAAAATTCTTCACGCCGACCCCGGCAACTACGACGCCAGAGCGGAGATCATGTGGGCCGGCAGCCTGTCCCACAACGGCCTCACCGGAACTGGCCGGGGCGACTGGGCCACCCACGGGCTGGAACACGAGATGGGCGGCATGTTCGATGTAACCCATGGCGCCGGACTGGCGGCGGTCTGGGGCAGCTGGGCCCGGTATGTATACCAGAACTGCCTGAATCGGTTCGTCAGATTTGCCGTTAACGTTATGGGTGTAGAGAACGCTGGTACTCCCGAGGAGACCGCCCTGCGGGGCATCGAGGCTGTGGAGGACTTCTACCGATCTATCGACATGCCCACCTGCTTCTCTGAGCTGGGGATTTCCCCCACCCAGGAGCAGATGGAGACCATGGCGGATATGTGCATCGTGGCCGGCGGCGGCCAGAAGGGGGTCGCCAAGGTGCTGCATGAGGCCGACTGCCTGAAAATCTACCAGATGGCCAACCACTGAGCGTCCCCCGTCCCGCCGCAGCGAAAAAGGCTCCTTTGGCAGGCTGTCTTTTTCGTCAGGTCTGGAGCATAATCTGCAAGATCTCCTTATCGGTGGACCGCATTCCGATTTTCCCCAGCCGGCCCACGTTGTCCAAGGTATGTTCAATCCCCCGGGAGATGATCCCGTCGCCGCCGTAAAACTGCTGGCCGTTCTGATACATCCGGTAGCCCAGCACGCCGGCGTCGATGGCGGCGGCGATTTTGCCGGCGCAGGAGGCCTTGGCCCCGTCGCAGATCATACCGGAGATGATGGCCAGGGCATTGACCACGGTGTGGATGACGCTTTCATAGTCCCCGCCGTCCAGCCAGGCGATGGCGGCCCCGGCGGCGGCCCCGGCGCTCACCGCCCCGCAGTAGGCGGACAGCCGGCCAATGCGGGTTTTCTGGTGGATGGTGATGAGATTGGACAGCACCAGCGCCCGGTAGAGCTTCTCCTCGCCGGCCCCAATCTCCCGGGCGTAGACAATCACCGGCACCGAGGCGGTGATGCCCTGGTTGCCGCTGCCTGAGTTGATAATCACGGGCAGCTCACAGCCCCCCATCCGGGCGTCTGACCCAGCGGCGGCGGCAGCCTTGGCCTTGGCAATGGGGTCGTCGGGGCGGGAGGTGTTTTGGATCACCTGGCCGATGTTGGCCCCGTAGCTGTGGGTCAGGCCCTCCTGGGAGATGGCGGTGTTGCAGTCGATTTGGCGGTCGAGGACGGAGCGCACATCGTCAAGGTCTACCGTCTGAGCAAAGTCATAGATATCCGCCATGGTGAGCAGTGAGCGGTCGGTGAGGCCGCTCTCGCTGTCCGCCTCCACAGGCAGGTCCAGCAGCACCTCCCCGTTCTTTTCCAGATGGACAATGTTGGTGTGGTAGTTGGCAATGCGGACTTTGGCCTCGTCCCTCCCCCGGCGCAGGGTGATCTGGATGTCAAAGACCAACTCGCCGTCCAGAAACTCCACATGCACGGGGTGCTCCTTTAAATAAGTACGCATCTCCTCCTGCTGCTCCGCCGTCACCTGGGAGATGACCTCCAGCATCAGCTCCGCCCGGCCGGCCACCACCCCCGCGGCTGCGGCGGCCTCGATACCATGGAGCCCGCCCGTGTTGGGCACCACAACGCTCTTCACATTTTTAATGATATTGCCGCTGGCCTCTACCACTACCTCATCAGGCAGGCCGCCCAGCAGCTCCCGGCCCTTGGCCGCGCCGTAGGCGATGGCGATGGGCTCGGTACACCCCATGGCGGGAACCAGCTCCTCCTGCATGATCTGAAGATAGGCCTGGTATTTCTCGTTTGTCTTGTCCATTGTAGTCTTTCTTCCCCTCTCCGATGGCTTTGTTTTTATTATATAGGAAAAACTCCGCCGGGTCAAACCATTGCGCCGGACACTTTTCTGTGGTAAGATAGGAAAGCAGCAGCACAGGCGGGCGGCCGAGGGCCACCCCTACAGGAGGAGATTATAATGTTCCAAGCGGTATGCTTCGATTTTGACTACACCTTGGCCGACTGCACCGACTCCATTGTGGCCGGCTTTCAGCACGGCCTGACCGCCCTGGGTTGGCCCGCCCCCACCCGGGAGGCGGTCCGTTCCACTGTGGGCTTTCTGCTGGAGGACTCCTACTCCATGCTCACCGGCGACCTTGACCCGGAGCGCCGGGCGAAATTCCGGGCGCTGTTCACCGAGGTGGCCATGGAGCGCCAGCGGCAGGAGACGGTGTTTCTGCCCGGAGCCTGGGAGCTGCTCCACCGCCTGAAGGAGCGGGGGACCAAGGTGGCCATTGTAAGCACCAAGCGGGGGGACACCATTGAAATTATTCTGGAGCGGCTGGGCGCGGCGGACGCCGTGGACCTGGTGATTGGCAGCTTTGAGGTGCAGCGCCACAAGCCGGACCCGGAGGGGCTTCTCATTGCCATGGACCGCCTGGGGGCGGGCCCGAAGGACACCCTGTTCTGCGGCGACACGATTCTGGACGCCGGAGCCGCCCGCAACGCCGGGACCCACTTTGCGGCAGTTCTCAACGGCACCACCCAGGCGGAGGCGTTTGCCCGTTTTTGCCCCGACCACATCTCCCCCGATCTGTGGGATCTGGCCCGGTGGCTGGGGCTCTAAGCCTTCCGGGTCTCAGCGGTCATCCCGCAGCTCCATATGGTCCAGGGCGTATTGCAGGGCCATGCCGATCAGCTCGTTTCGGGAGCGGTTGGTTCGGGCGGAGAGGTCGTTGTACCGCTCCTGAAGGGTCCGGTCAATGCGGATGGTCATGGTGACGGTCTTGTCCTCACGGGGTGTGATGATGAATTTTTCCATAATGTCTCACATCCATCCTTTTTGAGTACATTATAGTGTGAATTTGCATCTTTAATCCATGTCACAATCTGCATTGGAAATTTAATGCAGATTGTGGTTGACTTTTTCCTTTTGGAGTGTTATCGTTAAGGGGCGGGATTTAAGGAAATTTTAATTTGACTTGTGTCCCGCCCGTGCTACAATAAATTTGATTAATTGGGCGCTGCCCAAAGAGAGGATGATTCCCAATGAAAAAATTACTTGCTCTGCTGCTGGCACTGGGCCTGCTGGGGAGTATTTGCCCCGTCATGGCCGCCGAGCCGGAGCAGACCGCCTCTATCCCCTCCTGGGCTCACGGCATGGTGGCCGATGGCTACGCCATGGGCCTGTTCGGCGATGAGATTTACACCGACCACAGCCAGACCGTTACCCAGGAGCAGATGGACAAAATGACTAAAGTGGTGGCCGACAAGCTGGCCCTGCTGGGGACCGCCAACTCCGACATCAACAGCTCCCTGGTGGTGGGCACCACAAGGGGCGGCGTGCTCAACGCGCTGTATCAGGAAGCCGCGGCCTACGCCTTCGAGGGCATTGACGCCGGGCCGGTGGAGTTTTTGTCCAGCTTGGGCGTGGTCAAAGGGGACGGCGGCAGCCTGGCCCTGGACCGTCCCTGCACCCTCCTGGAAGCCGCCTGCTTTGCCAACCAGCTGATCCTGGCCCTCTACGACCAGCAGAACGCCGGCTCCCTGGGCCTGCTGTGGAAAGCGGAGGGCAACGGGAACACCCTGTATCTTCTGGGCTCCATCCACACCGACCGGGGCAATCTCTACCCCTTCCACAAGCAGCTCCGTGACATCATCACCAGCGCCGAGCTGGCCGCCTTCGAGCTGGACTTCAACAACCAGGAGGGCATCGATGAGTTCACCGCCATGCAGGTCTACTCTGACGGCACCACGCTGAAGGACCACATCGATCCTGAGCTGTACCAGGAGGTGGTGGATGCCCTGGCCCCCTTGGGCATGCCCGAGGAGCAGGTGGCCCAGTATAAGCCCTGGACGCTGTCCAACTCCTTTACCGCCCTGTCCATGACCGACGATACCACCAGCGAAAACGCCATGGCCCTGGACCTGTACGTCAACGCCAAGGCCTCCAATGCGGGTGTGCCCGTGGAGGGGGTGGAGACCTACGCCTTCCAGGGGAAAATTTTCGATGACCTGTCTGACGAATT
>JAAWLY010000159.1 GCA_022798155.1 Lawsonibacter sp.
GGCCATGCTGGTGGGCGCGGTGCTGAACATCATCGGCGACCCGGTGGCCATTTTCCTGCTGGACCTGGGCATTCAGGGCGCGGCCTGGGCCACCATCCTGGGCCAGTTTGTCAGCTTCTGCATCTGCGCCGCCTACCTGACCCGAAGCAAGACCTTCCTCATCTCCGCCAAGAGCTTCCGGCTTGACTTCACCCTGCTCAAGCAGGTTATGGCCCTGGGTGCGTCCAGCTTCCTGACCCAGCTGTCCATCGTCGTGATTACCATCGTGAACAACATTCTGCTGGTGAAGTACGGCGCGGCCTCCCCCTATGGCGAGGACATCCCCCTGGCTGCCTTTGTGGTCATTATGAAGCTGTTCCAAATCGTGCTGAACATCGCCATCGGCATCGCCGCCGGGGCCCAGCCCATCGTGGGCTTAACTACGGCGCGAAGAAGTTCGCCCGGGTGCGGGAGCTGCTGGGGCTGATCCTCAAGTGGACGGCCATCGTCTGCGTGGTGTGTACCGTGCTGTTCCAGGCGTTCCCCCAAACATTTATCCAGATGTTCGGTGCGGCGGGTTCCGAAGGGAGCGGCGCTATGGACCCTGAGCTGTATATTCAGTTCGCGGTGCCCTGCCTGCGGATTTACCTGTCCCTGATCCTGTTCACCTGTGTGCAGAAGGTGTGCGCCATTTTGCGGCAGTCCCGTCCCGGCGTCATCATCACCATTGCCCGCGAACATGGCACAACGGGAAAGAGAATCGGCCAGCTGGTGGCGCAGAAGCTGGGGATTCCCTGCTATTACAAGGAGATGACCGCTTTGGCCGCGCAGGAGAGCGGACTGGCAAAGGAGTTTATTTCCGGTATTAATTCCGATGAAAACGCCGTCATGCGGGAGCTGTATCTCAGCACCAGCGCCGTCCAGCAGGCGGTTATTGCCCAGGCTAAGGCCATCAATATGATTGCGGACATGGGGTCCTGTGTCATTATCGGTCGGGCGGCAGACTATGTGCTGCGGAACCGGGAGAATGTGGCGCGTATTTTTATCCACGCACCCAAACCCTACCGCGTGAAAAAGGTCATGGAGATGTACGGCGATACAGAGCAGGAGGGCAAAAAGAGCATCGCCCGCTCTGACAGCGCCAGAGGGAGCTATTACAAAAGCATTTCCGGCCATGAGTGGGGCGATCCCCATCAGTATGAGTTGACCGTGGACAGTTCTATCGGCGCGGCCGGAACTGCGGAATTGATCTGTGATTACGTCAGCCATATTTGAATCGGATAGGAGGGGGTGACCAGTTCCAGTCCTCCCACAACACCGTATTGACTTTCTTTTTCCAAGAGCCTGTTTAATATCTTGAAGCATGCCGGATGACGAGGAATTTTGCCGCCAGACAAGGAAATTTTTTGGGAATATCCCCCTGGGGCGGCTGTTCCATAAGGATATAGGACAGGCAGCCACGTGGAGGGCGCGGTAAAAACCCCGCCGGGCGCGTGTAGTGCGCCCGGCGGGGTTTTTAAGGGTTCAATCAGGCCAGAGTCTGGATGTAGTCCCAGTCCTCGATGCTGGGCTTGATGTAGGGGATGGTGGCCTCGCGGATGGTGTCGTCGGGGGTGGTGACCACCACATCGTACTGCTTCAGATCCTCCGCCAGGGTTTTCTCGGCCTCGATGATCTGCTCGTCCTGCCACTTCACGGCGTTGTCAATGGCGGTCTGGACGACCTGCTGGTCATGCTCAGACATGGCGTTCCAAACGTCGTTGTTGATGAAGATCATGTTGGGGCAGATGATGTGGTCGGTGAGGATGACGTTCTTCACCACCTCGTAGAACTTGTAGCTCTCATAGGTGGTCAGGGGGTTCTCCTGGGCGTCAACGGTGCCGGTGGACAGGGCCATATACAGCTCGTTGATGTTCATGGGGGTGGCGGCGGCGCCCCAGGCCTCGACCATCTTCACGTACAGGTCGCTCTGGGGGACACGGATCTTCATGCCCTTCAGGTCGTCCAGGGTGTTGACGGGCTTGTTGGCGGTGAGCTGACGGGTGCCGTAGTAGAAGGAGCCCATGATGCGCACGTCGATGCTCTGGAACAGCTCGTTCAGGGTGTCCTTATAGCCGCCGTTCAGGGCCTTCTGCATGTGTTCCACGCTCTGCCACAGATAGGGGGCCTCGACCTGAGCGGCCTTGGGAACCCAGGCGGCAAACTGAGCGGGGCCCTCGGTGATGATGTCCACCAGGCCCTCCTGGACGCCCTCCACCAGGTCGGAGGAGCCGCCCAGAACGCCGTTGGGATAGCCGGTGATGTGGATGCCCTCGGCGTTGGCGTTGATCTCTTCGATGGCCTTCATCATCATCTGAGTGACCACCTGGGTCTCGGGGTGGACGGAGCCCCACTTGAGCTCAACCACCTTGGTGTTGCTGGGAGGGGCGGGGGGATTGGAGCCGGCGGGCGTACCGGAGCCGGAGCCAGAGTTGGCGCCGGAGTTGGCAGGGGGATTGGCGTTTCCGCCGCAGGCGGCCAGAGACAGGGCCATACATGCGGCAAGAACAGCTGTGAGAAGTTTCTTCATGTTCGTTTCCTCCATTTTTAGTTTGATGGATGTATTCAGTATCGGTCCGGAGGACCGGGTACTGCCAAGGGACGGCGGAAATTACTGGACGCCGTAGACCAGATTGGGCAGGAAGTCGGAGACAGCGGGCACAAAGGTCACAATCATCAGGACGATAAACAGGGGCAACAGGAAGGGGACGGTAGCCTTGATGACCCGGTTGGCGGATACCTTCGCCACATTGGAGGTGACGTAGAGCACCACGCCCACAGGGGGAGTGACCACGCCGATCATCAGGTTCAGAATCATGATAAGACAGGCCTGGGTCTCAGACACGCCCATTGCCATCATAGCGGGGATGAGGATGGGGCCCAGGATCAGGATGGCTGCGGTGCCCTCCATGAAGCAGCCCACAAAGAGCAGGAACAGATTGATGACAATCAGGAACAGGAACTTATTGGAGATGCTGGTGAGAACGGCGGTGATGGCCTGGGGAATCTGGGCCACAGTGAGAACGTAGCCAAAGATGTTGGCGGTCATCACGATAGCCAGCACCACGCCGGTGGTCTCGCAGGTGGACAGCATGATCTTGGGGATGTCCTTCCACTTCAGGTCCCGATAGGAGAACAGGCCGATAATCAGAGAGTACAGGGCGGCCACGATGGCGGCCTCGGTGGTGGTGACGACTCCGGTGTAGATGGCGGCAAAGAGGATGACGGGGGCCATCAGGGCCAGGAAGGCCTCTTTAAAGGCCACCCAGACCACCCGGACCGAGGGGCGGGGGTTTCTGGGGTAGTGGCGCTTGTTGGCGTAGATGGCCACCATGGTGCACAGGGAACCGGCGATGAGGATACCGGGGATGATGCCGCCCACAAAGCAGCGGCCCACGGAGGCCCCCACCGTCACGGCCAGGATGACCATGGGCAGGGAGGGGGGGATGATGGGACCCAGCACCGAGGAGGCGGAGGTGACAGCGCAGGAGAAGTCGTCATCGTAGCCCACCTCGCGCATAGCCTGGATTTCGATGTTGCCCAGGCCGCCCGCGTCAGCCACGGCGGTGCCGCTCATACCGGCGAAGAGGGCGGAGCACAGGATATTGGCGTGGCCCATGCCGCCGGGGACGGTGCCCACCAGCACGTTTGCGAATCGGAACATTTTTCGGGTGACGCCGCCGGTGTTCATCAGGTTGCCCATGAGGATGAAGAAGGGGGCGGCGATCATGGTGAAGGAGTTAGAGGCCTGGGTGATGCGCTGGACCACCACCATGGGGGGCGTCCCGGTAAGGAAAATGTACAGGAAGGACGTCAGGCCCAGGTTGACATACAGGGGAAGGCCGGTGAAGAGCAGGACCACGAACAGCACCAGCACGATTACCATCGCGTTGCTCATTCCTCATCCCCTCCTTTTTCTCTATAGTCCCGCGGGCCCTTGGTGAAGCACTCCACCAGGCCGGCCAGCTCGTAAAGGATAATGATACCGTTGCAGATGGGACCCATGACATAGACCACCGCGTAGTTCAGGGGGAAAGAGACGGCGGTGCGCTTCAGCCCGGCCCCTACCAGCTTAATGCCGAAGTAGACCATCAGCACAGAGAACACGATGCAGAGGATGTGGTTGAAGGCCTGGAGATACTTCTGCGCGCCCCTGGGGAGCGTGTTGGAGACGGCGGTGATGCGGATATGGGAGTCCTTGCGCTCGGCGATGGTCCAGCCCAGATAGCAGATCCACACATAGGTGAGCTGAATCAGTTCCTCAGACCAGACGATGGGGTTGCGCAGGATCCATCTCCAAAAGACCTGTGCGATGCCCAGCACGAAGATTCCGGTGAGCAGAAAGACAGACATCCAGTCGATGGCCGTCTCCGCCCCACGCTTGACGCCGGGCACCAGTTTAACAAGGAAATAGTTCTGCCGCAAATTGCTTCCTCCTTTGTGTCAACGCTGCGCCTCGATGGCGCGGGCCTGCTGGATCACAGATTTGCTCATCTCGCGGAAGTAGTCCTGGGGCGTGCCCAGGGACAGGAAGCTGGCGCCCCGGTCCATCCAGAACCGGATCAGCTCCATGTCCAGACCGATGGACAGGCCGAAGGGCTTGCTGTGAGCTTTGCACTTATCAATAATAGTCTGCATCAATCCCAGTACTTCCGGGTCGAAGTAATTGCCCATCTTGCCGACTGAGGCGGACAGGTCCATAGGGCCGCAGATAATGGCGTCCACACCGGGGACATCCAGGATGGCATCCAGGTTTTTTACCGACTCCGCGTGCTCGCACTGCATGATCTTTAAAAAGCTCTGGTCCACCGTCTCCACATACTCCTGGAAGCTCCGGGTGCCGTAGTCGATGGCCCGGAGGGGGCCGAAGCCCCGGATGCCCTT
>JAAWLY010000160.1 GCA_022798155.1 Lawsonibacter sp.
GCTGGACGACATCCTGCCCGAGGCCTTCGCCGCCTGCCGGGAGGCCGCCTGGCGCGTGCTGGGCCTGCGCCCCTACCGGGTGCAGGTGGTGGGCGGCATCGTGCTGCACCAGGGCCGCATCGCCGAGATGAAGACCGGCGAGGGCAAAACCCTGGTGGCCACCCTCCCCGCCTACCTCAACGCCCTGGCGGGCAAGGGGGTCCACATCGTCACCGTCAACGACTATCTGGCCAAGCGCGACTCAGAGTGGATGGGCAAGGTGTTCCGCTTTATGGGGCTCACTGTGGGCCTGGTCATCCACGGGGTGACCGGCCAGGCCAAGAAGGACGCCTACAACGCCGACATCACCTACGGCACCAACAACGAGTTCGGCTTTGACTACCTGCGGGACAACATGGCCATCTACTCCCAGGAGCTGGTCCAACGTGGCCACGCCTTCGCCATCGTGGACGAGGTGGACTCCATCCTCATCGACGAGGCGAGAACCCCTCTGATTATCTCCGGCCAGGGGGAGAAGTCCACCCAGCTGTATACCGTAGTGGATCAGTTCGTGGCCCGGCTGAAGTGCCAGCGGGTGCGGAAGGTGGACGAGAAGGAAGAAGAGGATGTGGACATCGACGCCGACTACATTGTGGACGAGAAGGCCCGCACCGCCACCCTCACCGCCCGGGGCATCAAGAAGGCAGAGGAGGCCTTCCAGGTGGACAACCTGGCGGACATGGAGAACACCACCCTGTCCCACCACATCAACCAGGCCATCAAGGCCCGGGGGATAATGAAACGGGACATCGACTACGTGGTGAAAGACGGCCAGGTCATCATCGTGGACGAGTTCACCGGCCGGCTTATGTTTGGCCGGCGGTACAACGAGGGGCTCCACCAGGCCATCGAGGCCAAAGAGGGCGTAGAGGTGGCCAACGAGTCCAAGACCCTGGCTACCATCACCTTCCAGAACTATTTCCGCCTGTATAGCAAACTGTCCGGCATGACGGGCACCGCCCTCACCGAGGAGGAGGAGTTCGGCACCATCTACGAGCTGGATATTGTGGAGATCCCCACCAACAAGCCCTTGGCCCGTGTGGACCAGTCCGACGTGGTGTATAAGAATGTCCCCGGTAAGCTGCGGGCCATCGTGGCCCAAATCGAGGCGTGTCATGCCAAGGGCCAGCCCGTGCTGGTGGGCACCATCTCTATCGAAAAGTCAGAGGAGCTGTCTGCCATCCTCAAGCGAAAGGGCATACGCCACAACGTGCTCAACGCCAAGAACCATGAGAAGGAAGCGGAGATCGTGGCCCAGGCGGGCAAGTTCGGGGCGGTCACCGTGGCCACCAACATGGCCGGCCGCGGCACCGACATTATGCTGGGGGGCAACGCGGAGTTCCTGGCCAAGGCCGACCTGCGCAAGGCGGGCATGTCCGATGAGCTCATTGCCGAGGCCACCGGCTTTGCCGAGACGGACAACCAGGAGATTCTGGACGCTCGGAAGGCTTTTCAGGAGGCGGAGGCCAAATACAAGGAGGAGATTCGTGAGGAGGCCGACAAGGTCCGGGAAGCGGGCGGCCTGTTCATCCTGGGCACCGAGCGCCACGAGTCCCGGCGCATCGACAACCAGCTGCGCGGCCGTGCCGGCCGTCAGGGAGACCCGGGCGAGACAAGGTTCTTCCTCTCCCTGGAGGACGACATTATGCGCCTGTTTGGCTCCGAGCGGGTGTATAACCTGATGGAGAAGCTGGGGGTGGACGAGGATACCCCCATCGACGCCAAAATGCTCTCGGGGGCCATTGAAAACGCTCAGAAGCAGGTGGAGTCCAAGAACTTCCAGACCCGCAAAAACGTCCTGCAATACGACGACGTGATGAACACCCAGCGTGAAATCATCTACAAGCAGCGCCGCCAGGTGCTGGACGGCGAGGACCTGCAAAGCTCCATCCAGAACATGCTGCGCTCTATGATTACCAACACCATCCAGGGCCACATGGGCGAGCAGAAGCACATGGACGCGGAGAACTTCCGGGAGTCCATATCCCACTTCCACACCATGTTCCTGGCGCCCACCGACCTGCTTCTGTCCGACGAGGAGCTGCAGAAATATGACGCCGACGGGCTGATTCAGCTGGTGCTGGACAAGGCGGAGCAGGCCTATGCCCGAAAGGAGAAGGAGATCACCCCGCCCCTAATGCGGGAGCTGGAGCGGGTGATTATGCTCCGGGTGGTGGACGAGTACTGGATGGACCACATCGACGCCATGACCGATTTGCGCCAGGGCATCGGCCTGCGGGCCTACGCCCAGACCGACCCGGTGGTGGCCTACAAAGAGGAAGGCTACGAGATGTTCGAAAACATGGTGGCCGCCATCCAGGAGGAGACCCTGCGCCGGCTGTTCCTGGTCCGTTTGCGCCAGAACGAGGAGGTACGCCGGGAGCGGGTGGCCAAGGTCACCGGCGAGAGCGGGGCCGGAGACGGCACCGTCCGCAAGCAGCCTGTCCGCAAGGTGGTCAAGATTGGCCGCAACGATCCCTGCCCCTGCGGCTCCGGTCTGAAATGGAAAAAGTGCACCTGCCCCCAGTACCACCCGGAACTGAAGTGATATAAGCGCCTCTCCCGTCAGCCATGGCGGGAGAGGCGCGTTCCTTGTTTTTTCGCAGAGCGCCGTGAGTTGGCAGAGAGATGACCGACTATCCCGGAAAAACGACCGACTGTCCCAAAGCTATGGACAGGGCGGGAAAGAGAGGGTATACTGGGATATGGAGACAGGGAGGTAGAGCTGTGGAGGTAGAGCTGAAGCTGGAGCCTGGGCGGCAGGAGCCGAAGGTTATCATCCTGGCGGGGGAGGAGAGCGGCGATCTGCGCCGCCTGGCGGAGAGTTTAGCCAATCTGGCCCTGGGGCCTGTCCCGGTGAGCCGGGGGGAGGAGAAGCTGCTGCTGCCCCAGGGGGAGTTTCTCCGGTTCTATGCCGACGGAAAAGGGGTGTCGGCCCAGGTGGGGGAGGAGACCTACGCAGTCCGTCTGCGGCTCTACGAGCTGGAGGAGAAGCTGGATCAGACCCGCTTTGTCCGCATCTCCAACAGCGAGATCATCAACCTGGACCGGGTGACGGCGGTGGACCTGTCCCTGTCGGGCACCATCTGCATGACGCTGAACGGGACGGTGAAGTCCTACGTGTCCCGGCGGTACGTGAAAAGAATCAAGGAAGTTCTGCATACGGGGAGGAGGAGCAAACATGAAAAAGCTTGAAGGAGCCGGGCTGGCCCGCGTTGCGGCAGGGGCGGTGCTGGGGCTGGCGTTCAGCGCAGTGCTGGAGCTCTACATCGTTGGGACGCGGGAGCTGTCGCCGGTGATTTGCCTGTTGTGCGCCGTCCTGGGGGCGGCGGCGGGGATTGCAACCTTGCCCTTCGCCGACGACGGAAAATCCCTGCTGCTGCGCTCCGGGGCCCACTTTGGGGTGACCTCCGTTGTGTTCCTTCTGCTGGCGGCTCAGCTGGGGGCGCATGGAGTGGAACTGCTGGCATGGTTAGCCATTCTGGCGGTGCTCTATGCCCTGATCTGGCTGGGTCGGTGGATCGGCTGGTATGTGGAGGTCATGCAGCTGCGCACCCTGCTGGGGCTTTCCCTTGGGCCCTCCCCGCTGAAGTGGCGGGAGACGCTACCCTATCTGCCCTTTGTCCTGCTGCTGTGCGACGGGCTGCCCCTGCTCCTGCGGGCTTTCGACGCGCCGGACGTGCCCGTCCTGTCCGGCCTGATTCTGCCCTATCTGCTGCTGCCGGTGGGGGGATTTTTCGCCGGGCTGTCCCTGGGCAAGCGGCAGGGGTTGTGTCCGCTGTATCCGGCTGCCTGCTTTGTGTGCTACCTGCCCATGGTCTATCTGCTGTTTAACTACACGGCCCTGTTCCACTGCTTTATGGTGGCCCTCCCCGCCCTGGCGGGCAACGGGATGGGCTGGCTGTACCGCCGGGCGGTGCCGAAGGGGGAGACGGAGCTGTGAGAGAAAAGATTTGGCGAGGTGTTCTGGGGGCGGCGGACGTGGTGAGAAGGTACGGCTTCTGCCTGGTCTGGCTTTTGGCGCTCCAGTTTGTGTCCTGCCTGCTCTGCTGGGGGGAGTTGTCCCTCTTTGGGCGGGATTTTGAGCTGGAGTGGCTGGTGTATGGGATTGGGCTGTTGCTGCCCCTTGTGTGGGGGCTGGCGGGATACTGCGTCCCGGCCCGGTTCCGGCCCCGGGGCAGATGGCAGAACGTGGCCTTTTGGCTGGCGTGTACCGCGCCCGCCGCCGCCCTGAGCTTCTGGGCGGACAGGGGCGGGCCGGAGTGGCTGTGGATGGCTTTTTCCCCCCAGCTGATGGGCCGGCTGGCCTGGTTTTTCCCGGTCTTTAACGGTCCCCAGTCCGCCCATGTGCTCAACACGGTGCGGCCCCTGACAACGGCGGCGGTTCATCTTTTGATGATGATGGGCTTTTTGCTCGGGCTGTATCTGGGGCGGAAAAAATAGCCTATAAAGAAGGTCCCCCGGCTTGCGGGCGAGCCTCATAAGGAAGTATTTTCATCTTGAAGAAGTGGCGTAGTCGGGAGGCTACGCCGCTTCTTTCTCTACTTGGGGAGTGGGAAGAATACCAATAAAGTTATATACAATACCGACCTGCTGGGAGCGGTGGCCGCTGGACTTGTCCGGGGCGTGTTCGTTGATGCTCTCAATGGCCGGTGTGAGCGTGTCAATCTCGCTGTACTTCTGTCAGCGCCAGTGATAAAATGAAAGAAAAGGCCGAGGAAAAAATGTAGATTTGTGGCGGAGGAGGCGAAAAAAAGATAGACTCCCAATAGGGCGAAAA
>JAAWLY010000161.1 GCA_022798155.1 Lawsonibacter sp.
GTAGACCTTGAAGATTTAACTTTTTTGAAACATTTTTCTCTGTTCTGCCCAAATATTTCGAGGTTTTTGAACTTTTTCGTCCCGCCACGCCCGTGTCACTCCCCTTGCATCCAGAGGAAGCTCGGCTCGTTTTCACAAAACGCCGGCGGTGCAATTCGGTTTTCCAACCTCTATGCGCATTCTAGCAAACCGAATTTTGAAAGTCAACACCTTGGAGGCAAGTGTAACAGAACCGTAATATTGCCGTTACAGTGTTACAGAGGGGGCCCTCCCGCCTGAAAAACAAAGAGACAACCGCCACTCTGCCAAGTGGCGGTTGTTCTAACATTAAGAACTTTCTGAACGTAACAGGCTGACCGCTTCCATTGCGGCACCCTTCTATTTATTATTGTACCCGATTTTTTTGGGGTTGTCAACACCGGATTCTATGCCCGCTTGTCGATGCGGACCACCAGGGCGGTGCGGTCATCGGTGGCGTCCTTCATGTCCTGGGTCACCAGCTCCCGGGCTAGGTCCTTGGGGCTGGTCCCGTCAAACCGGGTGAACTGCTCCCGCAGCCAGCCGTCCTCCGTCGGGGAACACACCCCGTCGCTGACCATCAGCACGCAGTCCCCCGGGTTTAGCCGCAGGGAGAACTGATCCAGGGCTGAGACCTCCCCCTCCGCCAGTCCGGCGGGCAGGGATTTTCCGCTGAGCCGCTCCACGCGGCTCCCTTTTTTTATATAGGTGGGGGCCGCCCCCAGCTTATACAGCTCCCCCTCCCCGGTGAACAGGTCCAGCTGGAGCAGATCTACTGTGGTAAAGCCGCCGGTCTCCTCCCCCCGCAGGGCCAGGGCGGAGGACAGGGTGGCCAGCGCCCGGCGGGCGTCCACCCCGGCCTGGAGCAGCTGCTCCAGCAGCCGGACCGCCAGGGTGCTCTCCCGGTTGGCGTCTGGCCCGCTGCCCATACCGTCGCATAATAAAAGGTAGAGTTTGCCGTCGTGACGCTTGAAGTAGGTGCCGGCGTCGCCGCTTACCGTCTCGCCGGACTTCTTCCGGGCGGCCACCCCTGCCACCGCCATCAGCGGCTCCTGCTGGAGCAGGGACAGGGAGCTTTCCCCCTCCAGCTCCACCCGGAGGGGGACGCCCAGGGTGGAGGACAAATCCTTCAGCCGGCTGGGCCGGGCCAGGGCGGCGCAGTCCGGGCCCTCCGCCTCCACTCGGAGCAGCCCCCGGCCGTCCCGGTACACCGCCGATCGTACCTCCAGCCCCAACTCGGTCAGCCGCTGACGCAGCCTCCGGTCGCCAGAGGGGTCCGGGGTCAGCTCCCGGCTCAGCTCGGCGGCCGCCTCCCCCAGCAGGTCAGACAGCTGGGCATATTGCCGGCACACCGCCGCCCGGCTCTCCCGGATGCGGGCGTTGTACTGCCGGCGGTAGAACAGGGCGGTCAGCTCCTCGTTCACCACCGCAACAAAGTCGGGGAAGTGGATGCACCGGTCAGCGAAGTGGCGAGGAAAGTCCCGAGCCTCCGCCCGCCCCCGCTCCACCATGGCGGGGGTGGCGTCGTTCAGGGCGTTGAAGGTGGTGTTGTAGTCCGCCTTCCAGCATCGGTCCCGGAGGGTGCACCCCCGGCACTGCCGGCCCGCCGCTCGGTCAAATACGGTGGCCACATCGTTGTCGTTGTCCGGGGTGTGGAACGCGGAGCGCAGGGAGTCATACAGGGCTCGGAAGGCCTGGGAGGTGTGTTCCAGCTTCTGCTGGACGATACGCTGGGCCCGCAGGTCCACCGAGCCCCCCTCCTCCAGGCTCAGGCAGGTCCCCAGCCGGCGGAGGAGTCCTTCAGGGAGCAGCAGGAACACCGCTCCGCCCAGAAGGATTTCATAGAGCACGGACCGGTCCAGTCCTCGGTTCCAGGTCCACAGCACCGCCGCTCCATTGGCCAGGGTGTATACCAGGGCGGTTCGGATCCGGCTCCGGCCCCGGCATGTCCCGGCGGCCAGGCCGGACAGCCCGTAAGCCATGGCGTACAGGGGGATTCCCTGGCCGGCCAGGTCCATAGACAGCCCCGCGGCCGCCCCCAGGAGTGCGCCGGCGGATGTCCCCCCCTGCCAGGCGGCGGTCACCACCGCCAGAACCGCCAGAATCCGGCCCAGAGAGATGTTTTCATGCAGCCGCAGGGGTGCCAGCGCCACCAGACAGGCGCACAACAGAGCGGTGGTACCCGCCAGCCGGGCGGTAGGGCTGGTCGCCGCCCGGCCCGTCACAGGGGCCAGCGCCCCCCGGAAGGCCCACGCCGCCGCTCCTGTGAGGGCGGTCTCCAATACAAAATAGATGATGTCCGCCGTCTGCCAGCCCCACTGGGACTGGACAATAAATCCGGTGGCAGCGCTGAGCAGGCCCGCCACAACAGGCATGGCCCAGGGGCGGCGCAGCACCTTCCAGTCGTAGAAGGCAAAAGCAACGGCAAAGGTAAGGATAGCGGCAGAGGCGTAGCGCAGGCCGTCGGAGAACCCCAGGGTGGTCATGGCGCCAAAGCAGGCCCCCACCAGGGCCGCCCCACCGCACAACCCGGATCCCGCCGCCCCCACCAGGGCCACGCCAAAGGGGGCGCTGTCCTCAAAGATCACCGCCCCGGCCAGTACCGCGGCCAGCAAAAAGTGAATACCCGTCTCCGCAGCAAGCAGCAGGGCGGAGGTGGACAGTTTTGCCTGTCCGGTCTTTTGAGGCTGCCGCCGCAGCCCGCTCAGTTTGGAATAGATGGTTTTGGCTGTCATGCCGGTCTCCTCCTCGGTGTAGGTTGGAGCCCCATTATATTCCAGTTTTTGGAAATTATGCGTCGAAACCGGTCCAAGACAAAAAAATGCCGCCTTCCCCCAGTTTGGAGGAGGGCGGCGGGCTTGCAACATTCATGATGTCTTTTCTTTGCTGCCGTGCATCAGGTCAGAAATAAGCGTGACCGTCACATAGGCGTCCTTGTCGATAGACTTAATCAGCCTTTTTAGCTTGACGATCTGGAACCGGTTTACCACCGCATAGAGGATGGTCTTTTGCGCTTTGGAATAGTATCCCATCGCGTCTATAACTGTAAGTCCAATTTTGAACTCGGCGGAGACCGCCTCGCCGATTTCCTCCGGTTTTGTGGTGATAATCATGGCGGATTTGGCGCTGTCCAGCCCGTCTACAACAAAGTCCACCGTTTTAGAGGCGGCCGCATAGGTGACGATGGAGTACAGTGGAAGAATCCAACTGCCGATCACAATTCCACAGATGATATACAGCGCGATATTATAAATCATAACAAAGACGCCTACTGATATCCCGATCCGTTTCGCGAAGATGACCGCGATGACCTCGATGCCGTCCATGGCGCCCCCATAACGGATGGCGATGCCGCTGCCCAGCCCGGAGATGATCCCGCCGAACACCGCGCACAGGAACAGGTCCCGCCCGGCCAGAGGGGAGACAAAACTTACGTCGATGGGCAGGACGTCGGTGATCAGCCAGGCCGCGATGGAGTATACGGATACTGAGAATATGGCGTATACCGTAAAGACGCCGCCTTGCTTCTTCAGCCCGTAGAGCAGCAGGGGTATGTTCAAAATCAGCAGGAAGGCCGACAGGGACAGGGGGGTCAACTGGGAGAGCAGCATGGAGGTGCCCGAGGTCCCGCTGTCGTACAGCTGGACCGGCGCCAGGAACAGGGTGACCCCGATGGCGTTGATGATCCCCGCTGCCAGCAGGAACAGGAAGTTCAGCGGGGAGAACTTTTTGACAAACTGGAACAGTTTCCCGGCCCAAACCTTAATCTCGGCCTCCACTTTGGCTCTCATCCCGGCCCCGGCCCTTGTTTTGCCGGCCATTGACAACCGCCTCCTTCATCCTTCATCAGCAATTGCCCTGATTTTATCATCGCCGGTTTGGCGGCGCAAGGGGAAGGCTGTAAAATTCACAGAGTCTTTACCTTATATTACTCCTCCCACTCGCCCTTGTGCGCCTCCCACCAGGCAGGGAAGGCCGGGTCCCTCGGGGAGAGAGTGGGGATTGTATTCCGGCGAAGCCGGAATATGCAGAGCAAACGAGGTCACAGAGCGCTTTCCAGGTCTACTTCGTATGTTTTGCTTCGCAAAACACAATCCTCAGTCAGCCTTCAGCTGACAGCGTCCTACCCCTTTTGTCGCTTCGCGACATTTCCCCCCTGTCAGAGGGAATCGGCCTTTGCCAAAGGAGCCTTTTTGTCTGCGGGTGGAACGGGGTTTTCCATTGTTCGAGAAAGTAGGGCTTGTATTTTTCAGGAAAATAGAATACAATACAAAGTAAAGCATTATGAGCGAACCCTATCCTCTCTGGAAAGGAAGGTATTTCCTATGAAACTGGAAACCGAGCTGGGCGAGATCCGCATCAGCAGCGACGTGTTCACCACGGTGACCGGCAGCGCCGCCACCAACTGCTACGGGGTGAAGGGCATGGCGGTGCGCTCCACCACCGACGGGCTGGTCCACCTGCTGAAGCGGGAGTCCATGTCCAAGGGCGTGAAGGTGTACTACAACGCCGGAGGCACCGTCTCCATTGAGCTGCACATCATCGTGGAGAACGGGGTGAACCTCATGGCCGTGTGCCGTTCCATCATGAGCGAGGTGCGCTATGTGGTCAGCAAGACTACCGGGGTGGAGGTCGCCTCGGTGGACGTGTGCGTGGACTCCATGCGCTTCTAAAAATCATTCGCGGAAAGGAATTTTGCCGATATGGTACAAACTATTGACGCGGCGGTATTT
>JAAWLY010000162.1 GCA_022798155.1 Lawsonibacter sp.
CCCTGTGGCTGCTGCCCTACCAGGAGACCGCCCGGGCCGGCTTCTACGACGCCAGAATGCTGTCCGCCGCCGATGAAATGGGCATGCCCGACATGCCGCCCCTGTAAGGAGGAGACAAGATGAATGAAAGACCGCAATGGCTGAAGTGGGCCATAGAGCTCCAGGCCCTGGCCCAGGCCGGGCTGGAGTACGGACACGACAAATTTGACCTGGAGCGCTATGAGCGCATCCGGGACATTGCCGCCGAAATCATGGCCCGGCACACCGACCTCCCCATGGACAAGGTGAGGGACCTGTTCTGCAACGAATCCGGCTACCAGACCCCCAAGCTGGAGACCCGGGCCGCCATCTTCCAGGGAGAGAAGATCCTTCTGGTGCAGGAGAGCGACGGCCTCTGGGCCCTGCCCGGCGGCTGGGCGGATGTGGATATCACAGTGGGGGAGAATACCGTCAAGGAGGTCAGGGAGGAGGCGGGGCTGGAGGTCACCGCCGACCTGGTAATCGCCCTTCAGGACCAGCACAGGCATAACCGGCCCGTAAACGCATACGGAGTCTGCAAGGTGCTGGTGCTGTGCTCGCTGGTAGGCGGCTCCTTCCAGCCCAATCTGGAGACGCTGGACAGCGGCTGGTTTGCCTTGGATGAGCTGCCCCCTCTGGCCACGGGCAAAATTACCGAGGAGCAGATCAGACTGTGCTTTGACGCCTACCACGCGGAGCACTGGACCACCCTGCTGGACTGACTGGCCGGGACGCCCCAGAGCGTCCCGGTTTTTTTAAAAATTTATGAAACGTTTGTTTGACAAACAGAAATCTTTGTGCTATAATAACACTACCTACTTATGGCCGCGCTGGGACGTCCCCCACGGAAAGGAGCCGCTACTATGGCTAAGCTGACCCGGAAACAACAGGAAATCTATGATTTTATCCTCTCCTTTACCAATGAGCACGGTTATCCCCCCTCTGTGCGGGAGATTGGCGCGGCGGTGGGCTTAAAGTCCCCCTCCACCGTTCACTTCCACATGAAGGGGCTGGAGGAGGCCGGGGTCATTGTCAAGGCCGAGGGCAAAACCCGGGCTATCTCCCTGCCCGGCGTCTCCCTGGGCCCGGTGGCTGAGGAGGCGGACCCGCTGGCCAACCGGGTTCCCGTGGTGGGCAATGTGGCCGCCGGCTCCCCCATTCTGGCTCAGGAGTGTATTGAGGACTACCTCACCTTCGACACACAGGGCCTGTCCGGCGAGCACTTCGCCCTGCGGGTGCGGGGGGAGTCCATGCTGAACGCCGGCATCCTCCCCGGCGACCTGGTGGTGGTCCACCGGCAGCAGGAGGCCCGCAACGGCGAAATCGTGGTAGCCCTCTTTGAGGACGAGGCCACCGTGAAGACCTACCAGCGGAAAAACGGCCAGGTCTGGCTGCTCCCCGAAAACCCGGAGTATGAGCCCATCGACGGCACCTATGCCGAGATTATCGGCAAGGTGGTGGCCGTGGTGCGGCGGTATTAAATTTCGTTGGCCCGCCAAGGGCGGCGGGCCCCACAATATTAAAGAGCGCCCCACTTTGAACAGCCCCGGTAAAAGCGGACAATAGACAAAAGCCCCCTGATGTAGGAAAATAGAAGAACTACATCAGGGGGTAAATATATGAAGAAGCGAAAATGGACAAATATCAAAGCAGTAGAAGCAGAGATCATAAAGATGCGAGAAGAAGGCCGGACACGGCAGGAGATAGCGGATGCGTTAGGATTGGAAAAAGCACAGATCAAGAACTGGATCAGCCGGTATAATCGGGAACAGGCACGCCTGGCGGCAGGGCTGCAGCCAAAGCGGAGAGGGCGTCCCAGAAAAAGAGGGTACACGACAATAGAGGAATGTCAATACGAGATCCATCATAACCATAAAACAGTGCTGCGAATCATGAAGAAATATAACCTGTTGGCAGAAATCCGCCGCCCCAGGAAGTGGGTCAATATGGGGCAGCAGATCCATAGATATGAAAACCTGCTCAACCTGGATTTCCATACGGACAGGCCAAACTCCAAATGGGTCACAGATATCTCTTATATACACACCGGCCAAGGTGTCCTCTATTTGTCCATGATCCGGGACCTTTATGATAATAGCATCGTAGCTTATAAAACGGCAGAATCTCAAACCATAAGCCTGGTCCTGGATACCATCCGCTTGGCAGTGAGGCAGGAGAAAAAGAAGGTCGCCGGGAGATTGCAGCTCCACAGCGACCAAGGCTCCCAGTACACCTCACAAGCATACTTTAACCTGATTAAAGAATACGGCATTACACCTTCTATGTCAAGACGAGGCAACTGTTACGATAACGCTATGGCGGAAAATTTCTTTTCTATCCTTAAAGCTGAATGTATCTACCGCCAAAAAATCAAGACTTTCCAGCAGGCTAACCAACTCATTGACGATTTCATTTATTTCTACAATCATGAGCGCATCCAGTTAAAAACTGGAGTGGCACCGCTCGAACGGCGCCACTCCGCTTAAACTTGTTTTTCCTACTCAGGGGCTCTTTTGTGCTGTCCGCACAACTTGGAGCTGTTCACTTCAGGGGCGCTCTTTTCATGTTCAAGGGGACAGATCCATCTTTCTTCTCAGCAGGGACAGAGGCGGCCACCGTCAAGGACTGGGACCGGACATCCGAGCCCACCAGCTCCGCCCGTCTGGTCACAGGCGGATGTCATAGCCATATCTGAGTTATGCCTCGTACAGCGTGCCTCGTTCTCCCCAGAGCGCAGATAACATATCCTGTTCCTTGTCTATGTCGGTCACTATTTTATAAGCAGGCTTCCCCCGGATACAGGCTCCAAAGAAGTAGATTTGTCCGCACTTTGTACATCTTATATAGTGTTTTACGGTATAGTGCTCCTCCTTGTCCAAAACACCCTCTATCTCACTGAGCAGGCAATCTCCCGCATATAATTGCACCCGTCCATACTTTTCCATAACCTTTACCATTTCCAAGATAGGAGAATAGTTCATACGGTTATCGGGTGCGCTTTGAAAAGCCGCTTTCAAAATACTGCAATTGTTGCACATACCCATCCTCCTCCACGGTCAAGGAGATAAGTCCGCCCTCCGTCTCAGCAGGGACAGGGGCGGCGCCTGCCGGGGCAGCTTCATACGGAAGACCATCTGGGGATGGCGGACCTCCTCCAGGGGCAGGCCGTCCCCGTCCCACAGGGCGTCCACCGTCAGGGCCTGGGGCCGGACATCCGGGCCCACCAGCTCCAATGTATCGCCCACGGCGAACTTGTTGTTCAGGGTGAGGACGGCGTTCCCCTCCCCGTCGCAGGACTGCACCTTGGCCACAATCTGCCAGTCCCGGACATACCGGGCGTCGGCGGTGAACTGGCCCGGCTGGCCGTAGAAGAAGCCGGTGGAGTAGTGCCGGTGGCTGATGTGCTCCACCTCGTCCCGCCACACCGGGTCCAGGGGGACCCCCGCCGCCGCCGCATCGATGGCGTGGCGGTAGGCCCCGGTGACGATGGCTGCGTAGTAGGCCGACTTGGCCCGTCCCTCCAGCTTGACCGAGTCCACCCCGGCCTCCATCAGGTCGGCCACATGGTCGATCATGCACATGTCCCTGGAGTTCATAATGTAGGTCTCCCCGTTCTCCTCGTAGACGGGGAAGTACTCCCCGGGCCGCTTCTCCTCCATCAGGGCGTACTGGTAGCGGCAGGGCTGAGCACAGGCCCCCCGGTTGGAGTCCCGGCCCGTCATGTAGTTGGACAGCAGGCACCGCCCGGAGTAGCTGACGCACATGGCTCCATGGGCGAAGACCTCAATCTCCAGCCCGGGGGGCGTCTTTGCGCGGATTTCTTTTATCTCCTCCAGGGAGAGCTCCCGGGCCAGGATGACCCGGCTGGCCCCCAGCTCGTGCCAGGCCCGGGCGGACTGGTAGTTGACGATGCTGGCCTGGGTGGAGATGTGGCACTGGACGTGGGGGGCATATTTTTTTGCCAGGGCCAGAACACCCACGTCGGCAAGGATCACCGCGTCCACCCTCAGCTCCTCCAGGTATGCCAGCCACTCCGGAAGCCGGGAGACCTCATCGTTCCGGGGCATGGTGTTGCAGGTGACGTGGACCCGTACCCCATGGGTCTGGCACAGCTCCACCGCCCTTTTCAGCTCCTCCGGCGAGAAGTTGCCGGCGAAGGAGCGCATCCCAAAGGTGTTCCCCGCCAGATAGACGGCGTCCGCCCCGTAGGCCACCGCCATCTCCAGCCGCTCCATATCCCCCGCCGGGGCGAGAAGCTCGATTTTATTCATGGCCGCCTCCTCTGTCTTTGAATCGGATGTGCAGGGGGCGGCCTCAGAGCCGCCCCGCAGAAACAGGAATGGGTAAAAAAGGGGCGGCGCAGAGGCCGCCCCCTGCATGAGCGTTCAGGATGCCTTGTACCGGTCCTGACTGCTGATAAACTTTTGCAGCTGGTCATAGGTGCGGAAGAAGTGGTGGGTATTGTCGTCCCCCAGGGCGTAGTAGAAATCCTTGATGTCCGAGGGGTTCATGGCGGCGATGATGGACTCCATGCCCGGATTGGCGATGGGGGTGGGAGGCAGCCCCTTGTACAGATAGGTGTTGTAGGGGGAGTCGATGGACTTGTCCGCCTCGGTGGGCTCCTTGCCGCCGTTGATATACACCAGGGTGGCGTCGATCTGGAGGTAGCCCTGGGTGCCGGCG
>JAAWLY010000163.1 GCA_022798155.1 Lawsonibacter sp.
GCATCATAACCACCAGCAGCAGGCCGTACAGGATATTCCAGGGGTCGAAGCTCAGGCCCGCCATGTCCTTGACGGAGTGGAATACCTCGGGCAGGATGGTCATCAGCGAGCCGCCCAGGATCATGCCCTTGATGCTCATCCGTCCGCCAATGACCACCATGGAGAAAATCTGAATGGATTTGGTGGAGCTGAACAGCTCGGGGCTCACCATGGTGGCGAAGGCCGCCTGGATGCTCCCGGCGATGCTGCAGATGGCGGCGGAGATGACCATAGCCAGGGTTTTGTAGTACTTCACATTGATGCCCATGGCCTCGGCGGCGATCTCATCCTCCCGGATGGCGGCGAAGGCGTAGCCCACCCGGGAGCGCTGCACCCGCCAGGAGAAGAAGGCCGCCACCGACACCAGCAGGAACAGCAGAATCATGTAGCCGCCCTTGTTGGTAGCGGCAAGCTTGGTGATGCGGACCCCGAAGACCTCAGGGGCCTTCAGGCCGGCCATGCCGCCGGTGCCGCCCAGGACGGGGACGTTAATGGCGATATAGCGGAAAATCTCGCAGAAGGCGTAAGTAATGACCACCAGGAACTGGCCCTTGACCCGGAGAGAGGCGGCGGCCAGGGGGATGGCCAGCAGCATGGACATGAGCATGCCCACAAAGATGGACAGCCAGAAGTTCAGTCCGGTATAGGTGAGCAGCACGGCGGTGGTGTAGGCGCCGATGCCGTAGAAGGCCGCGTGGCCCAGGGAGGTCTGGCCCAGATAGCCGGAGATGAAGTTCAGCCCCAGGGCCAGCAGGGCGGAGAGCAGGCAGGTAACCAGAATATGCTGGGTGTAGGAGGGAATCCAGGCCTTGCCCCCGTGGAATTTATCCACAAAACATACAAAAAAGATGAGAATGGCGGAGATCAGGAAGGTCACGCGGCCGCTCAAGCCGAACAGCCACTCGCCGCTGTTGATGCGCAGTTTCTTCATGAATTTCCGCCCCCCTTACACTTTTTCTTCAAACTTATAGCCCATCAGGCCGGAGGGCTTGATCAGCAGGATGAAGATCATAATGGCAAAGCCGATGGCGTCCTTGTAGCCGGTGGAGATAAAGCCGGCGGTAAGGCTCTCGGCGATGCCCAGCAGGATGCCGCCCACCAGAGAGCCGGCGATGCTGCCGATGCCGCCCAGGATGGCGCAGGACCAGCCCTTCAGGCCGGCCAGGGCCCCCATAATGGGGTCGATGGCGTAGAGCAGGCCGATGAAGAAGCCGGCGGCGGCACCCAGCGCGCCGCTGATGGCGAAGGTAATTTTAATCAGCAGCTCGGCGTTGACCCCCATCAGGCCCAGGGTCTGCATGTCCTGAGAGGCGGCCAGCATAGCCTTGCCGGTGAGGGTCCGCTTCATGAACAGCTCCAGAGCCACCATGATAACAAAGGTGCCGATGAGGATAATCAGGTGCAGGGAGCTGATGGTAATTGCGGAGTCGCCCACCTTGAACAGGGTGAGCAGCTCCTGCTCAATCAGCTCGGGGTAGGCCCGGGGATTGACGGTAAAGGCGGCGCTGGCGGAGTAGCGCAGAATGGTGGACAGGCCCAGAGCCGTAATAAAGCCGGTGGCCGCCAGAACGCCCCGCTTCCGCAGGGGCCTATAGCCTACCTCATCCACCAGGACCGCGATGACCATGCCGGCCAGCATGGAGACCAGCAGCGCCGGAATCAGAGGGAGATGGAGGAAAGTCGTGACAAAGTAGCCCACATAGGCCCCCAGCATATAAACCTCGCCGTGAGTCCAGTTGATGACGCCTACAATGCCGAAAACAGTGGTCCAGCCGATGGCAATCAGGGAGTAGATGCCGCCCTGGGCCAGGCCGTTGATAATCTGCTGTAAGAACACAAACATATATTCACATTCACCACCCGAATCTGTCTAAATATGAAAGATACCTCAGGGTAAATAAGATATGGCCGGCGGCAGGCCTCTGCCGCCGGCCATATGATAGAAGGATCAGCCCTCGTAGCGGACGTACTCGCCGTCCTTAACAGTCAGGACCAGGTAATCACGGATCCACTCGCCGTCCTCGTTAAAGGTGACGGTGCCGGTGATGCCGTCGTAGTTGCTGGCGCGCAGGCCCTCAGCCATGGTGGCCCGGGTCAGCTCGCCGTCGTTGGCCTCCATGGCCCGGGCGGCGGCCTCAGCGATGACATACATCTGGTCATAGGCCAGAGCGGCAAAGTGGTCGGGGACCTCGTTGTACTTGGCCTTGTAGCTGGCAACGAACTGCTGCACCCGCTCGTCGGGGTCGTTGGCCACGAAGGCGCCCACAGCCAGGATGCCCTCAGAGGCGGAGCCGGCGATGTCGATGATGTTCTGGTTATACACCCCCGGAGGGCCCATGATAACGGCCTCGATGCCCATCTGGCGGGCCTGCTTGATCAGCAGGGCGCTGTCAGTGGTGGTGCCGCACAGGGCGAGACACTCGGGGTTCATGCTCTTCACGTTGGTGAGGATAGCGGAGAAGTCCTGATCGGTGGCCTGGTACTCGATGGCGTCCAGAACCTCGCCGCCGTTGCTGAACTCCTCAACGAAGCTCTCCTTCAGGCCGATGCCGTAGTCGTTGTTGGGGTACAGGGCGACAGCCTTGGTGTAGCCCATGTTCTTGAAGTTACGGGCGATGTTGGGGCCCACCTGAGCGTCCTGCACGGCCATGCGGAAGAAGTAGTCGCTCAGGCCCAGCAGGGAGGCGGCGCTGGAGCTGACCACCATTTCAGGCAGGCCGGCGTCGCCGGAGATGGGCAGCATGGCGGCGGTGCAGGAGGTCAGGCAGCAGCCGCCCATGACCATAACCTCGTCGTCGTCGGCGAACTTCTGAGTGCCGGAGGCGGCGGTGGCGGGGTCGCCGGCGTCGTCATAGGACTCCAGCACCAGCTGGGCGCCGTAGATGCCGCCGTTGGCGTTGATCTCATCCATAGCCAGGCGGTAGCCGTTCTCCTGCTTCACGCCGTAGGTGGCGTTGTTGCCGGACAGGGGGGCCACCAGGCCGATCTTAATGGTGTCGGACTTGGCGGTGATCTCGCCGGAGGGCTGGGAGCCGCTGGCGGCGGGAGTGCTGGTGGTGGGGTTGCTCTTCGCGGGGGTGGAGCTGTTGCCGCCGCCGGAACAGCCGGCCATGGTCAGAACCATCGCCAGAGCCAGTGCGGCACTGAGGTACCTTTTCTTCATTTTCTTTCCTCCTCAATAACTGTAGGTTGGGGTAGGGATTTTGCTGTTTATGTAATACCATGCCGGGAACAGCCGGTCAGGCATAACATACAGGATGGGACTTTTATTACACTGCGTGGATAAAGAAAAAACATTTGTCCATGCTACTCGTACAATTATCTTCGCAAAAATTAAACATCAAGATTGTCCATAATTCAATGGACAAATTGTACAAAATTTCGCCTAAATCATGGACAATTCGGATTGAATCGCCCGGGAAAAGCACGCTTGACTGGACAAAAAGTATAAAAATAAGGAAAATTTTGGACATTGTGTAGCTTTGGCCTGCCGGCGGGGGGACGTTTTGTCGATGCCCCCTCCAAGAGAAAAAGAGCAGAGGCAGCCCTTCCGGACGCCTTTGCCCTTCAAAACGACAGATACCATCCGCGCCGACAACCGACGCCGGATTTTTTATTATTATACGACATTCCGGGGCTGGCCGCAAGGGATAAATCCAATAAAATGCATCGGCTCAGCGCAGGGATATGGACCATATTGCACAAGATCGGAGAGGAAAACTGAATGCCGGCCCGGCCGAGACGAAAATTTATTCATGATTAAGAAAATTTCCCCGGGTTTTTATGAATATTTATTCTCAATTGCCCTTGACCAACGGGCTGCGGACACTGTATGATACTCAGGAAGAATCCCCTCTATATTGAAAGATGAGAGAAAAGAGGTTTTGTCATATGCCAGGCTTGAGCAATCGGGTGCAGACCTTTACCGACTCCGTCATCCGCCGCATGACCCGCATCAGCGACGAGCACGGGGCCATCAACCTGTCCCAGGGCTTTCCGGACTTCGACCCGCCCAGGGAGATTCTGGACACGCTGGCCAAAGCGGCCTACGCCGGCCCTCACCAGTACTCCATCACCTTCGGCGCGGAGAACTTCCGCCAGGCCCTGGCCAAGAAGCAGGGCAGGGCCATCGGCCGGGAGATCGACCCGGAGACCGAGATCGTGGTCACCTGCGGCGGCACCGAGGCCATGATGTGCGCCATGATGACCATCTGCAACCCCGGGGACAAGGTGCTGGTTTTCTCCCCCTTCTATGAAAACTACGGCGCAGACGCCATCCTGTCCGGGGCCGACCCCATCTACATCCCCCTGGTGCCCCCGGAGTACCACTTCGATATGGGGCTGGTGGAGGAGGGCTTCCGGCAGGGGGCCAAGGCCATCATCGTTTGCAACCCCTCCAACCCCTGCGGCAAGGTGTTCTCCCGGGAGGAGCTGCTGGGCATCGGGGAGCTGGCCCTGAAGTACGACGCCTTTGTGGTCACCGACGAGGTCTATGAGCACATGGTGTACGCCCCATACAAGCACACCTGCATGGCCTCCCTGCCGGGGATGTTCGACCACACCATCACCTGCAACTCCCTGTCCAAGACCTACTCCATCACCGGCTGGCGGCTGGG